>JADLBY010000135.1 GCA_020847445.1 Sphingomonadaceae bacterium
CCCCTAAAGGGGAGGGGGGATATCGAAGCCGAATCCGAATGGCCCGACCTCGTACTGATCGACGGCGGCAAGGGGCAGGTCAGCGCCGTGAAAGATGTGTTCGACCGGCTCGGTATCGAAGATGTGCCTTTCATCGGCATCGCCAAGGGGCCGCATCATGGCCGCGAGGGGCGCGAGATATTCCATTTTCCCGATGGCCGCGAACTCACGCTGCCCGTGAATGCGCCGGTGCTGTTCTACCTGCAAAGGCTGCGTGACGAGGTGCACCGCTACGCGATCGGTGCACACCGCAGCAAGCGCGCAAAGGCGATCACCGCGAGCCCGCTCGACGAAGTGCCGGGCATCGGCCCCGCCCGCAAGAAGGCGCTGCTTCTCCATTTCGGCACCGCGCGCGCGGTGCGCAGCGCGAGCCTGGAAGATTTGCAGAAGGCGCCGGGCGTGTCTGCCGCCGTGGCGCAGACGGTATATGATTTTTATCATGGGGGAGGGGACTAATGCCCAAAGTGTCAGCCAATGGCGTCGAACTTTACTACGAAGACAGCGGCGCAGCCGACGCGCCGGTTATCCTGCTCGTCATGGGCCTCGGCACACAGATGATCGCCTGGCCGGAGGATTTCATTCAGGGTCTGGTCCAGCGCGGGTTTCGCGTGATCCATTATGACAATCGCGATGTCGGGTTGTCGACGCATCTGGATGGTGCGCGCGCACCCGGCCTGTTGTGGACGATGATCGCCAGCCGTTTCGGCCTGCCGCTCAACCTGCCTTATCGCGTGCGCGATATGGCGGCGGACGGTGTGCGGTTGCTCGACGCGCTCGGCATCCGGAAGGCGCATATTGTCGGCGCTTCGATGGGCGGGATGATCGTGCAGCATATCGCCGCGACCTATGGCGACCGGGTGCAGAGCATGACCTCGATCATGTCGACGAGCGGCGCGCGCGGCCTTCCCGGCCCCGACGTCGAAATCCGCAAGCGATTGATGGCACGCCGGCCTGCCAATCCCAGCCGCGATGAGGCCATTGCCTTTGGTGTCGAGGCGATCCGCCAGATCAGCTACCCTGACCATGCCCGCGCGCCAGATGCGTTTGAGCGCATGGCCGCGCGGGCCTTTGACCGCGCTTATGATCCCGCAGGATTCCGTCGGCAACTGCTCGCGATCATCGCCGACGGCAGCCGCGTCGACATGCTCAAGCGGATCAAGGCGCCAACGCTGGTCGTGCATGGCAAGGCCGACCCGCTGGTGCCGTGGCAGTGCAGTGAGGATATTGTCCGCCACATCCCGGGGGCGAGGCTCGAACTGATCGATGAAATGGCACATGATCTGCCGCCGTCGCAGGTTGACCGCATGGTCGGCCTGATTGCGGCGCATGCGGCGGCACACTGACGGGCCGATATTGCCGACAGAATCTGCGCATGACACCGGGCAGATTTGGCGTTAGTCCTCTCTCCATGAGCGACAAATCCAAGCCCAAATCCCCCGCAGCCACGCAGGCGAACTTGTTCGAGGATCGTGTGCTGGTCGGGTTCCTGCTGGCGGTATCGCTCGCGATGGCGTGGATTGCCTGGCCGTTTTTCGGCGCGATCCTGTGGGCGCTGGTAGTAACCATTGCCTTTGCGCCGGTGAACGACCGGCTGTTGCTCAAGATGCCGACGCGGCGGAACACGGCGGCTACGCTGACGCTGTTGCTGGTGATCGCGCTGGTCATCATTCCCGCCTTCATCGTCGGCTCGCTGATGGTCGATGAAGCGTTGCACACATATAATTCGGTGCAATCCAAAGAGATCGACTTTGCGCAGCTCGCCCAGGAATTGCAGTCGGTGGTGCCGCAACGCTGGCAAGAGATGGCGGGCCGGTACATCACGACCGATCTGGAGGAGGTGCAGGCAAAAGTGAGCGCATTGGTGACAACTGGTGTGCAGATTATCGCCGGTCAGGCTGTTTCCGTCGGGCAGCGCGCGTTCAATTTTGCCATGGCGCTGGGCGTGATGCTGTATCTGACCTATTTCCTGCTGCGTGACGGCCGCTACATCACACGCCGGATCGGCGAAGCCATTCCCCTGCGGTCCGAACAGCGCCGCGCCTTGTTCGACAAGTTCACGACCGTGATCCGCGCGACGGTGAAGGGCAGTATCGTTGTCGCATTTGTGCAGGGCATATTGGGCGGCCTCATCTTTGCCTTTCTCGATATCCGCGCCGCCGTGCTGTGGGGCGTGGTGATGGGGCTGTTTTCGCTGATCCCGGCGATTGGCACCGGCATCGTCTGGGTACCGGTTTCGATCTACCTGCTGGCAACGGGCGCGGTGTGGCAGGGCGTCACGCTGCTGATGCTCGGCTTTTTCGTGATCAGCATGGTCGATAATGTGCTGCGGCCGATCCTGGTAGGGCAGGATACGCAGATGCCCGATTATGTCGTGCTGATTTCAACGCTGGGCGGATTGAGCGTATTGGGAATCAATGGCCTTATTGTCGGCCCCGTCGTCGCGGCGATGTTCATTTCCGCATGGGAAATCTTCACCGAAAACAGGGCCGTCGCGCAGCAGCTTTCGGACTAGCGCTTTTCAACCTCGCGGGCGCAATTGATGCAGAGCGCCGCTTCGGGATAGGCCTCAAGCCGTTTTTCGCCCACCGGTTCGCCGCAACGCGTGCATTCGCCATAACTGCCATTGTCGACCCGCGTCAGCGCAGCTCTTACTGCCGTGATTTCCCGCGCAAGCAGGGCATCCTGACCTTCCAGCGCGTCATCATCCTCGCGCTCGGTCGCCTGTTCGGCAAAGTCCGCGCTGTGCGGTTCGGCCAGATCGGCCTCAATCCGCGCCGCCCGCGCTTCCAGTTCGGCCAACCGCGCCTTCAGGCTTGCTTCCACACTCTTGGCTTCGTTCATTTTCAGGCTCCTGCCTTTTCGGCAGAAATCATAGCCGAAACCTGATCGAGAATCGACAGTCGTTCCTTTTTCAGATCTTCCGCGCGCGCATCGGACGCGGCTTCGATGCCGGAATCGATACGATGAATCTCCCGGTTGAGATCATGATGCTGCTCGGCCAGCTTGGCAAAATGCGGATTGCTGACCTTCAATTTGTGCAGGATTTCGGCATCCTCAGGGAATTCGTCGTGCAACTCGTGCGAAACATGGGTCATATTCTGTCCTTGCTGTCTGTGTGAACAGCGGCAGGATATATCCGTCGCACGTCCGCGCTTTGCGCAAGATCAACGGCTTGCCGACAAAGACTCTATTTCGATTGCACTTTTTGCATCGGCTGGAATTTGCCCAAGCCGCAACCCGCACCTTCGTGCAGCCCGCTGCCATAGGATTGCAGCACGCGGATCGTGTCGACACTGCACAGCTGGTTCAGGCTGGTGTGGTGTGAAAAGCGATCCTCGCTGGCCAGGCTGGGGCAGCTATAGGGCAGGGTGTTGCGGTAAACCTTGCCACCGGCCGTGGTGAAATCGATGGTGCGACCGTCAATAACCCTGGATGATCGAACCTGCGACAGCGTGATGCAATTCACGGGTTCGCCTGCAGGTTCATAGGCTGCCAGTGCCTTTGCGCGACGCTCGCTGATACTGCCGCCTGAAATGGCCGCACTCGCAATGCCGCCAACCGCGACGATTGCAGTTGCAAGGAAAATGAGCTGCTTTTTCATGCAAACCTCCGCATCGAACCGATTTGCAGCAGTTTACACCATTTAGCTTAACCCCGGCTGACCGGCTTCGTTCCGGGCGCCGCGCTCTTGGGTTTGAATTTGCACAGATCGGCCACGCAACAGCGCCAGCATTCGGGCGTCCGTGCCTTGCACACATAGCGGCCGTGCAGGATCAGCCAGTGATGCGCGCCAAGCCGGAATGGTCCCGGGGTCTTTCTGTCGAGCTGCTTCTCGACCGCCAGCGGCGTCTTGCCGCGTGCCAGACCGGTGCGGTTGCCTACGCGGAAGATATGCGTGTCGACGGCAAAAGTTTCGGCACCGAAGGCGGTGTTCATCACGACATTCGCGGTTTTGCGGCCAACGCCGGGCAGTGCCTCCAGCAGGTCGCGGTCTGCCGGAACTTCGCCGCCATGGTCGCGAACAAGTAGTTCGGACAAGGCGATGACATTTTTTGCCTTGCTGTTGAAAAGGCCGATCGTCCGGATGTGCTGTTTCAGGCCGTCTTCACCCAGATCGATCATCTGTTGCGGCGTTTCCACGCTTTCGAACAGCCGCCGCGTAGCCTTGTTGACGCCCACGTCGGTCGATTGCGCCGAAAGCACCACCGCAACCAGCAACTGATAGTCATTGCCATAGGCAAGTTCGGTTTGCGGGTCGGGGTTGGTTTCGGCAAGTCGACGGTAGAATTCGAAAATGTCGGCTGCCTTCATGCAAACCCTATTTGGCCAATCCGGCCGCCGGGTCAATGGCTTCAGCCGAAAGCTCATCCCGCAGCCCGACGCCGATCATCGCGCGGGGTATCTCGGCCTCGGTCGAAACGACAGGATAGGCGCAATAATCGGCCGCATAATAGGCGCTGGGGCGATGGTTTCCGGACAGACCGATGCCGCCAAAGGGCGCAGACGAGGACGCGCCGTTGGTGGGCTGGTTCCAGTTGACGACCCCGGCGCGGCTATTCGCCCAGAATTCGTTATATTGCTCTGGCGTCCCGCCAATCAGCGAAGCCGACAGACCGAAGCGGGTGTTGTTTGCCTCGTCGATCGCGGCCTCGAAGCTGCCTATCCGCACGACCTGGAGCAGCGGGCCGAAAAGCTCGATATCGGGCCGCTCGCGCAGCGGCGTAACGTCGATAATGCCGGGCGATACAAAGGGGCGTCCCTTGATCGGGCGGGTCATGTGGCGGATCGGCCTGCCGCCCTGGCTCATCAGCGCCAGAAAGCTTTCGGTCAGCCCGTCGGCGGCATTCTCGTCGATCACGGGGCCCATGAAAGGCGCCGGTTCGGCATGCGGTTCGTCGATCAGCAGCCGGTCGGTCAGTTTCCTGAGTTCGGGAATGAAGCTGTCATACAGGTCATCCTTGATGATCAGCCTGCGGGCGGCTGTGCAGCGTTGCCCCGCCGACAGGAATGCCGATTGCACGACAAGGACGGCGGCGCTGTGCAGGTCGCGCGTGTCCCATAAAATGATCGGGTTGTTGCCGCCCATTTCAAGCGCCAGAATCTTGTCGGGCCGATGGGAGAATTGCCGGTTGAGTGCGATGCCTGTCTGCGCCGACCCGGTGAACAGCAACCCGTCTATGCCTTCATGGCCGGACAAGGCCTTGCCGGTTTCCGGCCCGCCCTGGACGACATTCACGACACCATCGGCAATGCCCGCTTTCCGATAGAGGTCGATCAGAAATTCGCCGACTGCGGGTGTCTTTTCCGACGGCTTGAAGACGATGGTGTTGCCGGCGATCAGTGCAGGAACGATGTGGCCATTGGGCAGGTGGGCCGGGAAATTATAGGGGCCCAGCACGGCGAGCACGCCATGCGGTTTGTGACGCAGGGCGCTGCGGGTGCCGGGCTTGCCCTCAAAACGGCGCTGCGACGTC
This sequence comes from Sphingomonadaceae bacterium, assembly GCA_020847445.1. Classification (GTDB taxonomy): domain Bacteria; phylum Pseudomonadota; class Alphaproteobacteria; order Sphingomonadales; family Sphingomonadaceae; genus Sphingorhabdus_B. The sequence continues at coordinate 5,514 of JADLBY010000135.1, forward strand.
CGGTCGGCATAGGCCTTCACCGAAATGTCGACCTTGTTGATGACTGATTCAACCTCGGTCTTTGCTTCCCACAACGGCTTGCCTGTTTCGCGGGCGATCAGGTCGGCGAAAGTTTCCAGCTCGGCGCGGGCGCGATTGGCAAAGCTGCGCAGTTTTTCAATGCGATCACCCAATGGCGCTGCGCCCCAGGCAGGCCAGGCCTTGCGCGCTGCAGCAACGGCGGCGTCGACATTACCTGTCGCGCCACGCCACAATTCTGCGCCTGTTGCCGGTTCGTGGGAAACCAGTTCTGCCAAGGATATTTGCCCGTTCCGCGCTGGGGTTTTGCGATTAACCACATCTTGGCAGGGGAAAGCTTGCAATCAAGTAAATTATCGGACGGGCCACGCTGTAAAATTAGTCATCGCGCAGCGCCCGGCCCAGAGCGCGAATTGCAGCAATCCTGGCATGAAGTGGTGCCCAGTCGTCGGTTTCGGCAATGCTGCTCCAGATAGCTTCAACCTCGTCGATCAGCATCGAACAAGGTTCATGCCTGGTCCAATATGCGGCTATTGGCCGCCGCGCATAGGGCGCGACCAGATCTGCAAAGGCAGCATGTTTCTCCCCAGAATAGCGTCCGGCGGGGGGCAGGCCGTTGCGGTGGTGGTGGAAAAAATCGGCGATGGGGATTTCGGCGTCGATCATCGCCCGTTCGGCGGCCTCTACCAGAGCCCGGTCCTCCTCAGTGCCGCGCGAATCCACGCCCAGCCGCCAGAGAAAGCGACGGATGAGCGCCGACTGGAACAGCGCCGGATAGCCTTCCAATGCCTCAACCAGTGGCGGCGCTTCGCAGATGAGCCGCAGCGAGATCGCCAGTTGTGCAAGGTTCCAGTGCATTGCTTCGGGCTGTCGGCCAAAGGCATAGAGCCCGCTCTGGTCGAAATAGGCCGCCGTGAAACCGGCGTTCCATGTCGGGTTGAACCGCCATGGCCCATAGTCGAAACTTTCGCCTGTGATGTTGATATTGTCGCTGTTGAGAACGCCGTGGACAAAGCCTGCGACCATGAAGCCGGCGGCCTGTTCGGCGATGCGGGGCACGGCGAGACGCAGCAGCTGCGCCGCAGGATTGCCGTCCGGCTCCACCCCGTACAGATTGCGCAGCACATATTCGACCAGCGCTTCCATCCGTGCGGCATCATCCTCAAATGCGATGCGCTGGAACGTCCCGATCCGGATATGGCTGTGGTTCAGCCGCACCAGCACTGCCGAACGGGTGGGCGAAGGCTCGTCATTGCGCCACAATGCCTCGCCAGTTTCGATGACCGAGAAGGTTTTCGACGTCTCGACCCCCAATGCCTCCAGCATCTCGGTCGCGAGAATTTCGCGCACAGCCCCTTTCAGCGTCAGGCGTCCGTCGCCGTCGCGGCTATAGGGCGTCGTTCCCGATCCCTTGGTGCCCAGATCGAGCAAGCGTCCTTCATGGTCCCGCACCTGCGCAAACAGGAAGCCGCGCCCGTCGCCGATATCCGGATTATAGACGCGGAACTGGTGCCCGTGATAGCGCAGTGCCAGCGGTTGCGGCAGATTGTCGGGCAGCGGCTCAAAACGGCCAAAATGCGCAATCCATGCGGCGTCGCTCAGCCCGTCCAGACCGACGGTCGCCGCCCAGCGATCATTGCGGTAGCGCAAAATGGCCTTCGGGAATTGGGCGGGGCGCACCGGATCGCCAATTTTGTCGCCAAGGCTGGTGATTTTCGGATCGGCGCGGTAGGGGGCGGGGGAGGGATTCACATTCATCGTCCGCAATGTCTGGGGGCACAGGGCTGGAAAGGCAAGCATGGCCGAATTTGAAGACGGCTATTGGGCGTCGGCTGACGAACTAAGGCTGCATTATCGCAATTATACGGGGCCGGCATCGCGCGCGCCGCTGGTCTGCATGCCGGGGCTGACGCGCAACGCCCGCGATTTCGAACCGGTGGCGAATTTGCTGAACGGCAAGCGCAGGATGCTGGCGATCGATTTCCGTGGTCGCGGCGAAAGTGCCCATGCCAAGGATCCCATGACCTATATGCCGATCACTTATGCGCAGGATATGGACCTATTGCTGCGCGAGCTGAATTTGAAGAAATTCGTCCTCTTTGGCACCTCGCTGGGCGGGATCGTGTCGATGCTGCTCGCGCCGCAATGGAAGGACCGGCTGGCGGGGGTCATCCTCAACGATGTCGGCCCCGAAATCGGCAAGGCAGGGGCGGAACGCATCCGCGCCTATGTGGGGCAGGGACGCAGTTTTGAAACCTGGATGCATGCGGCGCGCGCAATGGCCGAGGCGCAGGGTGATGTCTATCCCGGCTATGGACTGGAAGAATGGCTGCGCTTTGCCAAACGCACCTGCAAACTGGCCTCAAGCGGGCGCATCGTATTCGATTATGACATGAAGATTTCGGAGCCGTTCAAACTGCCGGGTGGTGAGGCAGGGGTCGATCTATGGCCGCTCTACGATCTGCTGCTGGACGTGCCGATGCTTATTTTGCGTGGCGAGAAATCCGATATCCTCGAAAAGGCAACCGCCGCCAAAATGGTGAAGAAGGCAAAGCAGGCGCAACTGGTCACGATCAAGGGAATAGGGCACGCGCCCTCGCTCGATGAGCCCGATGCACAACTTGCAATTGCCGGGTTCCTGAAGTCGCTCAAATAATGTCCAGGGTTCGCATTCTCCACCTTTTCAGCAGCTTTGACCTTGGCGGCAAGGAAGCGCGGGCCGTGCGCCTGATGAACCATTTCGGCGACAAGGCGACGCACAGCGTGCTGAGCGCGGTTCCCGATGCCCTGGGTGCGCGCGATGCAATCGATCGGAAAATCGCCGTCGACTTTCCGGGGGATATGGCACCGGCCCTGCATGGTCGGCCCGGCATGGGCCGCTATCGCAGGCTTGCCAGCTATATGAAGAAATTCCACCTCATTCTCAGCTATAATTGGGGCGCGATGGACGGGGTGATGGCGCGCACGCTGCTGGGGGCGACAATGGGCTTGCCGCCGCTGATCCACCATGAGGACGGCTTTAACGAAGACGAATTTGAAAAGCTGAACTGGAAACGCAACTGGTTCCGCACCATCGCCCTGCAGCGCGCGGCGGGGCTGGTGGTGCCGTCGCTGGCGCTGGAGAAGATTGCCCGGCACATATGGCACCAGCCGGTCGAGAAGGTCTATCGCTTCCCTAACGGGGTCGACGTCCATCGTTACGAGAAAAAGCCACAGCGCGGATCTTTCCCCGGCTATGTCAAACGCGAAGGGGACATCGTTGTCGGCACGATTGCCGGGCTGCGGGCGGTGAAGAACCTTCCGCGGCTGGTGCGCGCGGTGGCGGCAGCTGGCCCGAATTACCGGCTGGCGATCGCGGGCGAGGGGCCGGAGCGCGATGCCATATTGGCGGAAGCGCAGCGCGTCGGCATCGCCGACCGGCTGATGATGCCCGGCTTTCTGAAAGACCCTGCGCGCTTTGTCGGCCTGTTCGATATTTTCGCACTGTCGTCGGATAGCGAACAATATCCGATCTCGCTGGTCGAGGCGATGGCGGCGGCGCGGCCGGTTGTTTCGACCAATGTCGGCGATGTGGCGGCGATGGTTGCGCGGGAGAACCGGCGGTTCATCGTCGACCGGGGCGATGAGGCGGGCTTTGCCGCTGCGCTGCGTGAGCTTGGCGAAAACGCAGAATTGCGGGCCGAACTGGCGCATGCCAATTATGCCCGCGCGCTGGCCGAATATGGCGAGGCGGAAATGCTGGCGCGATACCAGCAGCTTTATGGGGCAACCATGCGCCGCGCCGATTTTGCGCGACAAGATTGAGGCAATCGGCTAGCGCCAGATTTTCGTGGGGAAGGCGCGCCGGGAGGCGCATATTATTAGGGGTTGGAATAAGTGTTCAAGGGTCTGAAGCCCATCATTTACGGCGGCCGCGAAGTCTGGCCGCTGGTCGAGGGTGGCAAGGGGGTTGCCGTTACCAATCATGCCAGTTCGGGCGCCTGGGCGGCAGCCGGCGGCATCGGCACCGTGTCGGCGGTCAATGCCGACAGTTATGACGATAATGGCGACATGATCCCGCAGGTGTTCTACGGAAAAACCCGTGCCGAACGCCATGAGGAGCTGGTCGAATATGGCATCCGCGGCGGCATCGCACAGGTGAAGCGCGCCTATGACATTGCCGGACCCGGCGGTGCCATCAACATCAACGTGCTGTGGGAAATGGGCGGTGCCCAGCGCATCCTGCACGGTGTGCTCGAAAAGACGAGGGGGTTGGTGACCGGCGTTACCTGTGGTGCAGGGATGCCCTACAAACTCTCCGAAATCGCCGCGCAATATGGCGTATATTATCTTCCGATCATCAGTTCGGCCCGCGCCTTTCGCGCGCTCTGGAAACGCGCCTATAGCAAGGTGCCCGAATGGCTGGGCGCGGTGGTCTATGAAGATCCCTGGCTGGCAGGCGGGCATAATGGCCTTTCCAATGCCGAAGACCCGACCAAGCCCGAAGATCCCTATCCGCGGGTGAAGGCGTTGCGCGATACGATGCGCGAGGAAGGCATTCCGGACGAACTGCCGATCGTGATGGCGGGTGGCGTCTGGTATCTGCGCGACTGGGAGCATTGGATCGACAATCCCGAACTCGGCCAGGTCGCGTTCCAATATGGCACCCGTCCGCTGCTGACGCAGGAGAGCCCGATCCCGCAGGCGTGGAAAGACCATCTGACCAAGATCCCCGAAGGCGGCGTGCTGTTGCACAAATTTTCGCCTACCGGTTTCTATTCGAGTGCGGTCATCAACCCCTTCCTGCGCGAATTGCAGGCGCGTTCCGAACGGCAGATTCCCTATTCAACCGAACAGGCTGGGGATCACACCGCGACGCTCGACGTCGGCGTGCGCGGCAAGAATTTCTGGGTGACGCCGCATGATCTGCAGCGCGCGCGCGAATGGGATGCGCGCGGCTTTACCATGGCGCTCAAGACGCCCGACAATACGGTGATTTTCGTCAAGCCGGACGAGGGCGCGGTTATCCGAAAGGATCAGGCCGACTGCATGGGTTGCCTGTCGCATTGCGGTTTCTCCTCATGGAAGGACCATGACAATAATTCGACCGGCAGGCTCGCCGATCCGCGCAGTTTCTGCATCCAGAAGGCCTTGCAGAACATCGCGCATGGCGAACCCATCGACGAAAATTTGATGTTTGCCGGGCATTCCGCCTATGAATTCGGGCGCGATCCCTTTTATTCCAATGGCTTCGTGCCGACGGTGAAACAGCTGGTCGACCGCATCCTGACGGGGGACTGAGCCAGCCCCCCATTTACCAATCGTTGACCTTGTTCCCCTAAACTCCGGTCGAGTGGGGAACAGGGTATGGGTTTAGCAACTTCCGCCTATCGCAAGGTCGCTCCGGCAAGGCTCGAGCAGCGCGGAGCCGTGCGTCATCCGGTCGTCATCAAACGGGCCAGCGTGCGCGGCCATGGCAAACAGCCGCTCGATGCGATGCTCGATGATCTGTCGACCTATGGATGCCGGATCGCTGTCGACGGCTTGTTCAAATCGGGTGAACGCCTGTGGCTGCGTATCGCGGGCGGCAAGGCAATCGCGGCCAATGCGGTCTGGTGCGAAGACGGCAAGCTCGGTTGCCGCTTCGACGAGCAACTCGACCGTGAATTGTTTCGTTCGCTGACGCTGGTTTTTGATTGAGCGCGGCTGCGCTCAATCCATGTCCCAAGCCCGTTCGCCATGGCTCGAAATATCGAGCCCGTCGCGTTCCTGATCTTCGCTCACGCGCATCGGGATCACCATCGAAACCATATAGCCGACGATCAGCGTCACCACCGCCGAATAGACGCCGACAATGCCGACTCCCTTGATCTGCGCCCATAGCTGGCTGCCCATCGTCATGCCTTCGGCATAACCGTTGCCGCCAAAACTGGGCGATACCAGTATCGCGAGCAGGATCGAGCCGATGATGCCGCCGACACCATGGACGGCAAAGACGTCGAGCGAGTCGTCGATCTGCAATTTGCCCTTCACCAGATGGACGGCGTAGAAGCAGGCGGTGCCAGCCAGCACGCCAAGGATGATGGCACCCAGCGGACCGACGGAACCCGATGCCGGTGTAATTGTGGCAAGCCCCGCGATCGCGCCTGTCGCAAAGCCCACCGCTGTCGCCTTGCCAACCTTGATCTTCTCGATCAGAATCCACACCAGCGCCGCGACCGACGCGGCCAGGTGGGTGACGATGATCGCCGTTGCCGCCCCATCATCGCTGGCAGCCAGAGCCGAACCGCCATTAAAGCCAAACCAGCCCACCCATAACAGGCCGGCCCCGGCAACGGTCAGCGCGGGGCTGTGCGGCAGCATCAGCGTGCGTGGAAAACCGATCCGTTTGCCAAGCATCAGCGCCACGACCAGCGCCGAAACGCCTGCGGTCGTATGCACCACGATACCGCCTGCGAAATCGATCACGCCCTGATCCGCAAGAAAGCCATTGCCCCACACCCAGCGCGCCACCGGCACATAGACCAGCAGGCTCCACAATGCGCTGAAAGCAACGACCCAGCCAAAGCGCGCGCGTTCGACCCAGGCGCCGACAATCAGGGCAGGGGTGATGATCGCAAAGGTCATCTGGAACAGGCCGAACACCAATTCGCCGATCGTCTGTCCGTCGCGCATCGCAAACATGTTTGCGAACAGCATATTCTGCAAATTGCCGATGACCGCACCGTCGGATGCCGAGAATGCGAGGCTGTAACCGACGACAATCCAGAGGAAGGAGGTGATCGCCGCGATGGCGCCGCACTGGATCAGCACCGACAGAAAATTCTTGGTGCGCACCAGCCCGCCATAGAATAGCGCCAGACCGGGCAGCGTCATCATCAGGACCAGAGCGGACGCCGTCAATATCCAGGCGGTATCGCCACTATCGGGCGCCGCTTCTGCCACCAGATCCTGCGCAAAGGCGGGAGCAGCCAGCAACATGGTGCTGAAAAAAGCAGCAACTTTGTACGATTGGCGCACGCCCTGTCTCCCCGCATTGTCGATATTTTGGGCAGGTCTCTAAGCCAGCGGCAATGCACCCGCAATTGCTAATTGCGCGGCAGGCCGCTTGTCGACAGGAAATTACGCCCAGCCTTCGAGCACCTGATCGGGCGGCCGGTGCCCGTCGGAAAATATCCGTATATTCGCGATCACCTTCTCGCCCGAGGCTTCGCGTCCTTCGAGGGTTGCGCTACCCAGATGCGGCAGCAGAACGACGTTGGGAATGGAAAGAAACCGCGGGTCGATCGCCGGTTCGTGATTATAGACGTCCAGCCCGGCCCCGGCGATCCGCCCGCGTGTCAGCGCCTCGATCAGTGCGTCATCATCGACAAGTTCGCCGCGCGAGCTGTTGATCAGATAGGCGTCGCGTTTCATCAGCCCGATCCGTTCGCGGCTCATCAGCCTGTCGGTTTCGGCGGTCAACGGGCAGTGCAGGGTGATGATGTCGCTCTTGCCCACCAGCCGGTCGAGGTCCGGCTCGAACGTGACGCCCAGTTCCTCCTCGATACTCGCGGGCAGGCGGTGACGCTTGTTGTACAGGATGTTCAATCCGAAGGCGCGTGCGCGAATCGCGACGGCCTCGCCGATCCGTCCGAAGCCGATAATGCCCAGCGTCTTGCCACCGATGCGGTGGCCAAGCATGCCCGTCGGCGTCCAGCCCTTCCATTCGCCCGATCGCATCAGCCTGTGGCCTTCGCCCAGACGGCGGGGGACATTGAGGATCAGCGCCATTGTCAGGTCGGCGGTGTCTTCGGTGAAAACGCCGGGCGTGTTGGTGACGAGGATACCCCGGGCCTTGGCAGCCGCCAGATCGATATGGTTCACGCCCGCGCCAAAATTGGCGAACATTCTGAGCGAGGCCGGCGCGCGATCGATCAGGCTGGCGTCGATGCGGTCGGTCACGGTCGGCACCAGTATGTCGGCGTCCTGAATCAGTTCGACAATTTCATCGGCCGTCATCTCATGATCGTCGTCGTTGAAGCGGCAGTCGAACAGTTCGGCCATCCGCGCCTCGATCTGCGGCAAAAGCTTGCGAGTGACGGCGACGCGCGGGCGTTCGATGCGTTGGAACTGGGTCATGCGAACAACCCTATGGCGCGAAGAAATGCGACGTCAAGCTATCACCCTTGAACTGTCGGCACAGCTTACACTATAGGAAAGCGTCTGGGGCGGCAGGTTGCTGGAATATATGCAAAATATCGTAAAATCCTTGATGGTGGTCGCGCTGGTTGCGGCGGGCGGCAGCGCAGTTGCACAATCGACGAAGAAGACACCCTATTGGGCGTCGATCGACGAACCCGAAGCGCGGACCCGAACCGGGCCGAGCACCGAATTTCCCGTCAAATGGGTGTACAAGCGCCAGTTTCTGCCGGTGAAGGTGGTTGCGGTGCATGAAGTCTGGCGCAAGGTTGAGGATCCCGACGGCGATCAGGGCTGGATGCATGTTCGCTTGTTGAGCCCGGATCGCACCGCCATCGTAACCGGTTCGGGCATATCCGCGTTGCGCGACGAGCCTTCGGCGGCGGCGCGGATTTCCTGGCGGGTCGAAAAGGGCGTCGTCGGCCGGATCGATGATTGCCGGACAGGCTGGTGCCGCCTCGATATTTCCGGCCGGGTCGGATATATCGAAACCGATCGTATCTGGGGCGAGGAAGTGCCCTGATCGGCATTGTGTTTAGACAAAATTTGAGAAGCGGTGATACAGCGGCTGCGAAAGGAATGAATCCGCGTGCCCGACTATACCGCCATCAAGCTGCTCGGCATTGCCGGTGTGCTGTCTTATGCGACGGCGCGCCTGGCAACCAAGGCCGGGGTCATTGGCTATAGTCGCTACACGCTGGTCGCGGTTCCGGCGGGAGGGATGCCTGCCATGCCACGGGGATTCCGGGTGGAGCCGATATCGCCGGAGCGACTGTCGCGTCACAGGATCGACGCGAATCCCGACGAACAGGCGCGGCGCTTTGCGCAGGGGCTGACCTGCCTTGCGGCCTATAATGCACGCGACGAATTTGTCGGGGTGACCTGGGTCGGCACCGGGCCGTTCGATGAAAGCATGGTCCATCTGCGCTTTGTCGTGCCCGACACCGCTATCTGGGATACCGGCTTGTGGATTCACCCTGACCATCGATTGGGGCGCGCCTTTGCGGCGCTGTGGGCTGGCACGGCCGAATGGATGCAGGCCAAGGGGCGGATATGGTCGATGAGCTGGATCGCCGACTATAATCTGCCCTCGCTGTTGTCGCACCGGCGCATGCGCTCTGCAACGGTCGGGCATATCACCACTGTCCGCTTTTTCCGCTGGCAATATATGGCGGAAGGTGTGCCGAGATTCGTCCGGATTGACACGGGCGATCCGCCGGAAATGCACATGCCCGTGCCGATGGCTTTGCGTGCTCCGGCCTGATTAGGACAAGACTTCGCTGGCCGCCGCTGCTATCCGTCCGGCATGTCAGACCATAAGCATCTCTACCTCGTCGACGGTTCCGCCTATATCTTTCGCGCCTATTACAGCCTGCCGCCGCTGACCAATCCGGCGGGCGTGCCGGTGGGTGCGGTTGCGGGCTATTCGAACATGCTGTGGAAGCTGGCGAGCGACCTGCACGCAGCCGACGGGCCCACGCATATGGCGGTGGTGCTCGACAAGGCGGGGACAAGCTTTCGCAACGAGATCTATGATCAGTACAAGGCCAACCGTCCGCCCGCGCCAGAGGATCTGCGTCCGCAATTTCCGTTGATCCGCGATGCGACGCTCGCTTTCTCGCTGCCGATGATCGAAGAGGAGAATGTCGAGGCGGACGACATGATTGCCAGCTACACCAAGGCGGCGCGGGCGCAGGGCTGGAATGTGTCGATCATCTCTTCGGACAAGGATCTGATGCAGCTGGTCGGCGATGGTGTCGACATGTTCGACACGATGAAGGACAAGCGCATCGGGCGCGACGAGGTGATCGAAAAATTCGGCGTCGGCCCCGAACTGGTCGGTGATGTGCTCGCGCTGATGGGGGACAATTCGGACAATATTCCCGGCGTACCTGGAATCGGGCCGAAAACCGCGACCAAGCTGATCACCGAATTTGGCAATCTGGATGCAGTGCTGGCGGCGGCACCGGACATGAAGCCATCGAAGATGCGCGAGAATCTGATCGAGCATGCCGAACTGGCGCGGCTGTCGCGGGTGCTGGTGACTCTGAAGGAAGATTGCCCGCTGCCGATCCCGCTGGACGATATGGTGCTTGGCCCGATTCCGGAGGCGCCGCTGCGGCCATTCCTTGAGGAACATGGCTTCCGTTCCTTGCTGAACCGCATCGGCAAGACGAGCGACACGGCCGCAGCCAACAAGGCGATTGCGGGGCAACCCAAGGCCGAGCGCAAGGGTGATGGTGGTGCGCAGACCGTCGAGGCGGGCAAGGCGGCAACACCCGCGCCGATGCCACCCATTGATGCAGGCAGCTATGAATGCGTGGCCACGCTCGACCGGCTCGATCACTGGATCGCCGAGGCGACCAGAGCAGGCGTGGTCGGCTTCGACACCGAAACAGACAGTCTGGAGGCAGTGACCGCGCGGCTGGTCGGGTTCAGCCTGGCGACGGCGCCGGGCAAGGCCTGCTATGTGCCCCTGGCGCATGGCGGAACCGACATGTTTGCCGAAAAGCCCGTTCAGATCCCGGTCGAGAGCGCGCTGGTACGGCTCAAGCCGTTGCTGGAGGATGACAGCGTCCTCAAGGTCGGGCAGAATCTCAAATATGACATGTCGGTGCTGCGCCAGTATGGGCTGACCATCGCCCCGTTCGACGACACGATGGTGATGAGTTTCGCGCTCGATGCCGGTCGGCAGGGGCATGGCATGGACGAACTGTCCGAGCTTTATCTGGGCCACAAGCCGATCAGCTACAAATCGCTGACCGGCACCGGCAAGAACCAGATCGGTTTCGCCGAAGTGCCGCTGGCCGAAGCCACCCGATATGCCGCCGAAGACGCCGATGTCACGCTGCGGCTGTGGCATCATCTGAAGCTGCGGCTGAGCCCCGAAAAGGTGACCCGCGTTTACGAACTGGTCGACCGGCCATTGGTGCCGGTGCTGTCAAAAATGGAGTGCAGCGGCATAAAGGTCGATCGGGCGGTGCTGGCGCGGCTGTCGACCGAATTTGCCGCGCAGATGGAGATACTCGAAAAGGAAATTCACGGCCTTGCCGGACAGCCCTTCACCATCGGCAGCCCGCAGCAATTGGGCGCGATCCTGTTTGACAGGCTGGGGCACAAGGGCGGCAAGAAAGGCAAGTCGGGGCAATATTCGACCGATGTGACCGTGCTGGAGGATCTGGCTGGTCAGGGCGTCGAAATCGCGCGCAAGGTGCTCGACTGGCGGCAATTGGCCAAGCTGAAATCGACCTATACCGACAGCCTGCAGGAACAGATCAATGCCAAGACGGGGCGCGTGCATACCAGCTACAGCCTGGTCGGCGCGCAGACCGGGCGGCTTGCCTCGACCGACCCCAATTTGCAGAATATCCCTATCCGCACCGAAACCGGTCGGCAGATTCGCGACGCCTTTGTCGCCGAGCCGGGCAATGTCATCCTCTCGGCCGACTATAGCCAGATCGAGTTGCGGCTGGCGGCGCACATCGCCGATGTCGGTCCGCTGCGCGAGGCGTTCGAGCAGGGCGAGGATATTCATGCGCGCACCGCGCAGGAACTGTTCGGCGAGGTCAATCGCGATACCCGCGGCCGGGCGAAAACGATCAACTTCTCGATCCTCTACGGCATATCGCGATGGGGGCTGGCAAAGCGGCTCGAATCGTCCTCCGAAGAAGCGCAGCAGCTGATCGATGCCTATTTCAAACGCTTTCCCGGTATCAGCGCCTACATTCAGGAAACGCTGGCGAGCGTTAAGGAGACTGGTTTCACCACCACCCTTTTCGGGCGCAAATGCTGGTTTCCCCGGATCGCCTCGCAAAGCCAGGCAGAGCGGCAGGGGAGCGAGCGCGCCGCGATCAACGCGCCGATCCAGGGCACCAGCGCGGACATCATCAAGCGCGCGATGGTGCGCATGGGCCCCGCGCTGATCGAGGCGGGGCTGCCCGATGTGAAGATGCTGTTGCAGGTGCATGACGAACTGGTGTTCGAACTGCCGGAAAGCGATGTCGCGCGGGCGAGCAAGGTCATCGAAGCGGTCATGACGGGTGCGGCCGAGCCGTTGGTCAAGCTGTCGGTGCCGCTGGGGGTCGAGATCGGCACCGGCCCCAGCTGGGGCGCGGCGCACTGATTTCGGTTATTTCCTGATATTGACCAGACCGGCGGTCTTGCCGTCTTTGCCGGTGAGTTCGATGGTGAAGGCTTCGCCATCCTTGGTCGTTCCGGCCAGTCTGGCGGCATCGCCCTCGGCCTTGATCGACTGCTTGCCAAACTGATCCTTGAACCAGCTGCTGACCTTTGCCGGGTCGGCAGGCGAGGTGAAACCGATGCGGACGTCGGTCTGATCGTGCGCGCCGCCCTGACCATTGGCGGTGATGTTGACCGTATCGACCGTCGAACCGGGATAGAGCTTTACCCCGTCAATGTCGAAATTGCTGTCGTCGAGAAGCTTTTTCGGCAGGCGGATATTGGTGTCGAAACCCGGCACCTTGAAACCGACATTACCCGTCTTTCCGTCAGCGGTAATCCTGATTGCCGAACCTTTTTCGGTCGTCGCGTCGACATTGACGGTCGTTCCCTCTTCGGGCTCATGCTTGCTGCTGCACGCTGCAAGGCCGATGGCAAGGGGCAATGCGAGAAGGGTATATTTCATAGACTTTTTCTCCATGTGTATTGCATACATAATACAGTAAGTAGGTAGCGTCAAGCTCGGTTCATCGCACAAACGCCGTTAACGCAATTGACGCAGCCGGTTCAAAAGCGCAGTTTTACAAATGGTGGCACCAGAGCGCGACTGATGGTCGCAAGCATTTTGGGGGACGCACATGCCGCAGTCGACAACCGGTCTGTATCCAGGCGATCGGAAATGGGAGCGTGAAGGAAAGGGATCACCGCATCCCGGCGTATTGATCGGCGGCCCCGGTGCGCGCGCCAAGCAGATCGAATACAGCATATTGGCCGTGCTTCAGATCGGCGGCGCGATGGCCGCGATCTGGTGGATGCTGACGCGCCCGACCGGCTGGGTCGAATGGTCGGCCTTCATCTCTGGCTATCTGATCATAAACTACGGCCTGTCCTGCGGTTTCCACCGCTATTTCACCCACCGTTCGTTCGAGACGTCGCTCTGGATGCGTTACCTGATCGGCATTTGCGGGCAGATGGCATGTCAGGGTTCGGTGAAGAAATGGGCGGCCGACCATCGTCGGCACCATGCCTTTTCGGACGATGTTGGCGACATCCACAGTCCGCATATCGATGGCCATGGACGCAGGATGGGGCCGGTCAAGGGGTTGCTGATCGGGCATCTGGGCTGGTTATGGGACAATGCCCACACCGACATGCGGATATATGGCAAGGGGCTGGTCGGCGATCCGGTGGTCGAGTTCTGCCACAAGACCCGCTGGCTGTGGGCGGCCTTTTCGCTGGTAATCCTGCCCGCGGGTTGGGCGCTTGCCTTTGGCGGGCCTGAACATGTGGTCGGCACCGTGCTTATCGGCGGCTTCCTGCGCACCTTCATCTTTTTGAACGGTGTGATGGGAACCAACAGCCTCGCACATTATTTCGGCTATCGCCGTTACCATGATGTCGGAAAAGCGACCAATAACTGGTTCATATCCATACTGACTTTGGGCGATGGCTGGCACAATAACCACCATGCCCAGCCGCGTGCTGCGAGCAACCATGTCGGCTGGTGGGAACTGGATTTCAACGGCTGGACCATCGAAACGCTGGCGAAGCTGGGGCTGGTCTGGAATGTGCAAAAGCGTGACAGAAACCGGGCCGCCGGGCACGCCGAGCCGCATCAGCTGGATGGCAAGCCGATCATGACCTTTGCCGACGCCAACAAGGCGGACGAGCCCGTTTCCTAGCCGCGCTTGCGTTCCTGGCGGTAGGTGCCGAGCAGCCGCACGCTGTTGCAGTGAAAGGCCAGTTCCTCCAGCGCACGGTCGACCGCCGGGTCGCCGGGCGCGCCTTCGATATCGGCAAAAAACTCGGTCGCGGCAAAGCTTGCGCCGTTTTGATAGCTTTCCAGCTTGGTCATGTTGACGCCATTGGTCGCAAAGCCGCCCATCGCCTTGTACAGCGCGGCGGGGATATTCTTCACCTCAAAGATGAAGGTCGTCATCAACGTGTCGCTGCCCGCGTCCGGTATGACCGGTTCGCGCGAAAGCACCACGAAGCGCGTCGTGTTGCGATCGTCATCCTCGATGCCTTCCTGGATCATCTCAAGGCCATAGATGCCCGCGGCAATCGGCGCTGCGACTGCGGCGGCGCCCTCGTCATCGCTGTCGGCGACAAAGGCGGCTGCTGCAGCGGTATCGGCATAGGCGATTGGCGTGATGCCGTTGGCACGCAGATAGTGGCGGCATTGGCCCAGCGCTTGCGGATGGCTCATCGCGGTGGTCAGTTTGGCCCCGGCCTGCTTGGCCATCAGGCAATGGCGAATGCGCATGAAATGCTCGCCAATGATCGAAAGCCCGCTTTCAGGTAGCAGGAAATGGATGTCGGCGACGCGCCCATGCAGCGAATTTTCGATGGGGATCACCGCGCGGCCGGCGCGGCCCTCCTTCACGGCGTCGATGGCATCCTCGAACGAAAAACAGGGGACCGGCAGGCAATCGGGATCGACTTCAAGCGCGGCAAGGTGCGAATTGGCACCGGGCGCGCCCTGAAAGGAAACCGCGCGCGCCGGGTCGGCTGCGGCGGCCTTGGCCATTTCCTCGACGCGGGCGAGGGCGCTTTTTGGGAAGCTGTCCATATCCGGGCTGGCCGATAGGGCAGTCAAAAGGCCTGGGCAAGCAGGATTTGGCCTATTGCACCACCCTGCATAGCAAACTAGAGGGGCGAGGGGAATCAACCGGCGCCGTGCGCTCGCACGGGCCACAGCGAATATTCAGGGCGTTTCATCATGGCAGATCGCAACAACACCATCGCAGGCTGGGCCTTGGCAGCGGGCATCGTCGCCCTCGGCTCGAGCATTGTCTTCGGCAAACTCTTCCATGGGGAAGTGCCGGGCGAAGGCAAGCAGGGCTATGTGATCCAGGGTGTTGAAAGCGGCGAAGGCGGCGGCGCTGCCGAAGTTCCGCTCGCCACACTGCTCGCCGCCGCCGATCCGGCCAAGGGGGAAGCGGTTTTCGCCAAGTGCAAGGCTTGCCACACGATCAACTCGGGCGGAGCCAATGGCGTCGGCCCGAATCTGTGGGGGGCAATGGGCAAACCGCACGGCCATGTTCCGGGCTTTGCCTATTCGGATGCGCTGAAGGCAGTTCCGGGTAACTGGGATTGGGAGGGCATGAACAAATGGCTCGCCAATCCGAAAAAATATGCGCCGGGCACCAAGATGAGCTTTGCCGGCCTTGGCAAAGCCGAAGATCGCGCCGCCCTGTTGCTCTATATTAATGCCCAGGGTTCGAATCTGCCACTACCTGCGGCGCCTGCTGCAGATGCGGCACCTGCCGACGGTGCAGCCCCCGCAGAAGGTGGGGACGCCGCCGCCGCCGCACCGGCTGATGCCGCCGCCAAGGAGGCAGCTGCCGCTCCAGCCAAATAAACAGGGAGCAAAATCATGCGCAAATTATTGTTGGTTGCACCGGCCTTGCTTGCACTGGCCGCTTGTGGTGGTTCCGAACAGAGCGACACACCGGCTGCTGAGGCAGAGACAGCGACAGCATCCGAAGCCACCCCCGTCGCTTCGGCCGAAATGTCCGGCGAAAGCAGCTTCGCCAAATGCACCGCCTGCCACAAGGTTGAAAAGGGTGCGCCCAACGGTGTCGGCCCCAATCTGCACGGCATTGTCGGCAGGGCGGTCGCTTCTGCGGAGGGCTTTGCCTATTCGCCGGCAATGAAGGCCAGGGGCGGCAATTGGGACGAGACATCGCTCGACGCCTATCTCGAAAATCCGCGCAAGGTCGTGCCCGGCACCAAGATGGCGTTTGCGGGCATCAACGATGCCGCCGAACGCAAGGCACTTATCGGCTGGCTCAAAGAGCAGAAATAGCCCGACGCATCAGACTGCCATTCCCGCCCGCGCGGGAATGGCGGGGCCCATATCGTGCGGGGGTCTGCGACTAACTCAGTCGCAATCCTCCAGCTCATAGAAAATCGAAATTTCGCGCCATGCTTCCTCGGCGGTTTCGACGAACTGGAACAGGTCGAGATCTTTCGGGCTGATCACGCCTTCGAGCATCAGCTCCTCGAAATTGACAACCCGCTCCCAGAAGGATTTTCCGAACAGCAGGATCGGCATCGGCTCGATCTTGCCGGTCTGGACAAGCGTCAGCAGTTCGAAAAATTCGTCGAAGGTGCCAAATCCGCCGGGGAAAACCGCAACCGCGCGCGCGCGCAGCAGAAAGTGCATCTTGCGCAGCGCGAAATAGTGGAACTGGAAGCTCAGGTCCGGGGTTACATATTCGTTCGGTGCCTGTTCGTGCGGAAGGACGATGTTGAGGCCGATCGTGTCCGCACCGGTGTCGCGTGCTCCGCGGTTGGCGGCTTCCATGATCGATGGCCCCCCGCCCGAACAGACGACGAAGTGGCGGTTGCCATCCTCGTCTTTCAGGCCGCAACTGCTCGCCAACTGGCCGAGCCTGCGGGCTTCGTTGTAATAATGCGAATTGGCCTTCAGCCGTTCGGCGATTGTCCGGCTACGGTCATCGGTTGCTGCAGCGATCAGCGCGTCAGCCTTCTCCGGTTGCGGAATACGTGCCGAACCGTAAACCACCAGCGTCGACGCCACCTTGGCTTCGTCGAGCAGCATTTCGGGTTTGAGCAGTTCGAGCTGGAAGCGCACCGGGCGCAATTCCTCGCGCAACAGAAACTCATTGTCCTGAAATGCCAGCTTATAGGATTTGCTTTGCGTCTGGGGGGTCTGGGGCGTCAGATCCTTGGCAAATTTGGCTTCCTGTTGCGCCTTGTAGAAACGGCGGTCTTTCAAATCTTTCTGTGTCATTCCCGCCTGATAGACGATTGGTGGCGAAATGCCACCCTCACCGGCAATAGGCGCTGCCATCCTTCATCGACTGGGCCATGTCGAAATGGAAATGGTTTGCATGCGCGGCGTTGTAATCCGGCCCCAATACCGTGCCGAAACGCTTGCAGGCCGACTGGTGCAAACGGCGCAGGAAGGCGCGTTCGTCCGCCTTGCCATTCCAGCCTGTCAGCACCGAAACGCGCCGACCATCCTTGAGCACAAAGGCGGAGACATCGACCGCATTGCCAAAGGCATGCTGCGACAACCGCCCGCTGCGCCCGCCGTTGACATTACGGCAGCTGTAGGTGCCCATTGTCTCGATGCGGACGACTTCGCTGTCCAGATAGGCCCTGGCGGCCGGTGCGACCGCATGCTTCGCCCATGCCGTGAAATTGGCCGCCAGCGGGCAGGTCATGGCTCCCAGGTTGGTGGCCTCGGTTGAAAAGGACATCAGTCTTACCGTGTCGATCGTGTGGCAGCCGCCGGAAAAATTCTGGTTGGGCAGCGGCGTGTAGCGGACATTGGCCGCTTTCAGGGTCGACAGGCACTGGCGCGCCGGTTCGCTGCGGAAAACATCATTGTCGCGGCGGACGACCTCCCGCTCCGATCGCCCGCCGCAAGCGGAGACCAGAAGGGTGAGGAGCAGGAAGGAAGCGCCGCGTACCATATGTAATAAAATGTAATCAGGATGGTTAATAAACTCTAAACGGCGCAAACGGTTGACCGCAAATCGCGAGGCGGCTACCGGACATTTAATGCGAACGATTCTCAATAAAAAGCCGCCATTCTGGGCGCTGCTTGCGCTTCCCGCGATCCTGCTTGTCACCCGTTGGTGGCAGGGGCGGATCGACAGCATGGATATGCTCCATCCCACCGGCGAATGGGCCGCGCGGTTGATGATTGTCGCCATCGCGCTCAGCCCGCTGCTGTCCATCCTTGGGCCCAGGGCATGGCTCAACTGGCTGGTCGTCCGGCGCCGGGCGATCGGTGTCGCCGCCTTTGCCTATGCGCTGCTGCACCTGATTTTCTACCTGATCGATATGGGCAATCTGGATGATATCCTCGCCGAATGGCTGGCACCCGGCATCTGGACCGGCTGGGCGGCTTTCGCGCTGATGCTGCCTTTGGCGGTGACCAGCAACGACGCGTCGATGCGCAGGTTGAAGGCAGGGTGGAAGCGTGTGCAGCGGCTGGTCTATCCGGCCGCGATGCTGACTCTGTTGCACTGGATATGGGTGCATAACAGCCTGTCCGGCGCGCTGGCCCATTTTGTGCCGCTGGGCCTGCTGCTGCTCGTGCGGTTTGTCAGAAAGCCCCTTTCCCAAATGAAACCCCAAGGAGTTTAAATATGCGTAAACTGATTCCGGTTGCGGCGGCCTTCGCGGCTATGACAGCCATATTGCCATCGACCCCGGCTTTGGCCACCGGCGTGATGAAGTGCAAGGCCGGCCCGCCATCGGGCTGGAAATCCCAGGATGTGCTCAAGGCGAAACTGGTCAAGGAAGGCTGGACCGTGCGCAAATCCAAAGTCGATGGCGGCTGTTACGAAGTCTATGGCACCACCCCCGAAGGCGACCGGGTTGAGGCCTATTTCCATCCGGTCACGCTCGAAAAGCTCTATGTTGCGCGGCGTGGGCAGGTGCTGTTCCGCAAGCCCGGCTATTAATCAGGCGTTGACAAACCCGGGGGCGCGCTTAAACGCGGCTCCGGGCCACGCGGTCCCAACGCCGCGCGTGCTCTCTGCAAGGAGAAGCATTACATGACTGAACTACCCAAGCCGCAGGGCAAGCCTGCGCGTCCCTTTTTCTCTTCCGGTCCCTGCGCAAAGCCGCCGGGCTGGGCCCCCGAAAAACTCGCTACGCAATCGCTCGGTCGTTCGCACCGGGCAAAGATCGGCAAGTCGCGCCTCGCATATTGCATCGATCTGATGCGTGAAGTGCTGCAGCTGCCCGATACGCACCGCATCGGCATCGTGCCGGGTTCGGATACCGGCGCCTTTGAAATGGCGATGTGGACGATGCTTGGGGCGCGCGGCGTGACCGCGCTGGCATGGGAAAGTTTCGGCGAAGGCTGGGTAACCGATGCGGTCAAGCAGCTTAAGCTCGAACCCCGGGTGCACCGCGCCGATTATGGCCAGTTGCCCGATCTCGACAAGGTCGACTGGGCCGACGACGTGCTGTTCACCTGGAACGGCACCACCAGCGGCGTGCGCGTTCCTGATGGCGAATGGATCCCCGACGACCGCGAAGGCCTGTCCTTTGCCGACGCGACCAGCGCGGTTTTCGCCTATGATATTCCCTGGGCGAAGATCGATGTCGCCACCTTCAGCTGGCAGAAAGTACTCGGCGGGGAGGGCGCGCACGGCGTGCTGATCCTCGGCCCCCGTGCCGTCCAGCGCCTCGAGGAATATACCCCCGCATGGCCGCTGCCCAAGGTGTTCCGCCTGATGTCAAAGGGCGCACTGGCAGAAGGCGTGTTCAAGGGCGAGACGATCAATACGCCGTCGATGCTCGCGGTCGAAGATGCCATTTTCGCGCTCGAATGGGCGAAGGGGCTCGGCGGCCTCACGGGTTTGCAGGCGCGCAGCAACGCAAATGCGCATGCGCTCGACAAGATCGTTGCCGAACGGGCCTGGCTGTCGCATCTGGCGGTTGACAGCGGCACCCGTTCGAAAACCAGCGTCTGCCTGTCGGTCGAGGGCGCCGATGCGGATTTCATCAAGAAATTCGCGGGTCTGCTCGAAGCCGAAGGGGCTGCCTTTGATATTGCCGGATACCGCGATGCTCCGCCGGGGCTGCGCATCTGGTGCGGCGCGACCGTCGACACCGCCGATATCGAGGCGCTCGGGCCGTGGCTCGACTGGGCTTTCGAGACGCTCAACAGCTAATTTCCATGCCGCCAGCATTGTCATTTCCGCGAAAGCGGGAATCCATGGTCTGACAGGCTGGTTCAAATCGACAGTTCAGACCATGGACCCTCGATCAGATCGGGGGTGACTCTGACAGGAAACGGAATTTTGAAATGACCAAACCCAAAGTACTCATCTCTGACAAGATGGACCCCAATGCCGCCCTGATCTTTCAGGAACGTGGCTGCGACGTCGATGTCATCACCGGGCAGACGCCCGAGCAACTGAAAGAAATTATCGGCCAATATGATGGTCTTGCAATTCGCAGTTCATCGAAAGTCACAAAAGAAATCCTCGATGCGGCAACCAATTTGAAGGTTGTCGGTCGCGCCGGAATCGGCGTTGACAATGTCGACATCCCCGCCGCTTCGGCCAAGGGGGTTGTGGTGATGAACACGCCGTTCGGCAATTCGATCACCACCGCCGAACATGCCATCGCGCTGATGTTCGCACTCGCGCGCCAGCTGCCCGAAGCGAACGAGCAGACGCAGGCGGGCAAATGGCCCAAAAACGACTTCATGGGGGTCGAGGTGACCGGCAAGACGCTGGGCCTGATCGGGGCGGGCAATATCGGCAGCATCGTTGCCAGCCGTGCGCTCGGCCTGAAAATGAAGGTCGTCGCCTTCGATCCCTTCCTCACCCCCGAACGTGCGATCGAAATGGGCGTCGAAAAGGCCGATCTCGACACGCTGTTCGCCAAGGCCGATTTCATCACGCTGCACACGCCGCTGACCGATCAGACGCGCAACGTGCTGAGCCGCGAAAATATCGCCAAATGCAAAAAGGGCGTGCGCATCATCAACTGCGCGCGCGGCGGGCTGGTTGACGAGGTTGCGCTCAAAGAAGCTCTCGACAGCGGCCATGTCGCCGGGGCCGCGCTCGACGTGTTCGAAACCGAACCCGCGAAGGATAGCCCGCTGTTCGGCACCCCCAACTTCATCTGCACCCCGCATCTGGGCGCATCGACCAACGAAGCCCAGGTCAATGTCGCGCTGCAGGTGGCCGAGCAGATGGCCGATTATCTGGTCAATGGCGGCGTCACCAACGCGCTCAACATGCCCAGCCTGAGTGCGGAAGAAGCGCCGAAGCTGAAACCCTATATGGCGCTGGCGCAGCAGCTTGGTTCGCTGATCGGCCAGCTTTCGCACGGTGACCTGACCCAGATCAGCATCGAGGTGGAAGGGGCAGCGGCCGAACTCAATATCAAGCCGATCACCGCTGCGGTGCTGGCGGGCTTCATGCGCCGCTTTTCCGATGCGGTGAACATGGTCAACGCACCCTATCTCGCCAAGGAGCGCGGCTTTGACGTGCGCGAAATCCGCCATGACCGCGAGGGCGATTACCACACGCTGGTCCGTGTGTCGGTGAAAACCGATATTGGAGAGCGTTCGGTCGCCGGAACGATTTTCAGCAACGGCACGCCGCGCCTGGTCGAACTGTTCGGCGTCAAGGTGGAGGCCGATCTCGAAGGCAATATGCTCTATATCGTCAATCAGGATGCGCCCGGCTTTATCGGCCGTCTGGGAACGACGCTGGGCGAAGCCGACATCAATATCGGCACCTTCCACCTCGGCCGCCAGGAAGCCGGTGGCGTGGCGGTGCTGCTGCTCTCGGTCGATACGCCCGTGCCGGCCGCCGTGCTGGAGGCGATCCACAGCCTGCCGGGCGTGAAGCGCGCGATGGCGTTGCGCTTCTGAATTTTAATGTCTGCCGAAGCAACAACGGATCGAAAAATTCACTTCGTCATCCTGAACTTGTTTCAGGATAACGAAATACCGTGGCGCGTTATCCCGAAACAAGTTCGGGATGACGATGATAGGTGAAGGTCTTCAATCCTTAATCCTGCGGCGCTTCGGGTGACATCATTTCAAGGTTCCATCCCGCACCGACCTTCCTTAAAGCGACACCATGACCAACAGCCTGCTTCCCACCGGATTTCGCGATCGCCTGCCGCCCGAGGCCGATGCCTCGGCGCGGCTGGTGCGTGCGATCCTCGATACGGCGGCGAGCCACGGCTATGAACGTGTGCAGGCACCACTCGCCGAATATGAGGCCAGCCTGACGGGCAGCCTTGGCACCTCGGCGCGCGATCTGTTGCGTTTCGTCGATCCGGTGTCGGGTGAGACGATGGCGGTGCGCAGCGACATAACCGGGCAGATCGGCCGTATCGCGTCGACCCGCATGGGCCACCATCCGCGCCCGGTTCGCCTCTCTTACGGCGGCCCGGTGGTGAAACTGCGCGCGACGCAGTTGCGCCCCGAACGCGAAATGATGCAGGTGGGGGCCGAACTGATCGGCCTCGACAGCGTGGCAGCGGCAACCGAAGTGGTTACCGTTGCCATAGAGGGGCTGAAGGCGGCGGGGGTTCGCGACATCACGCTCGACCTGACGATGCCCGATCTACTCGATGCGCTGAAGCCCGAAGGCGATCTGGGAGGGTTGAAGGCCGCGCTGGATGCCAAGGATGCAGGCGCGGTTCCTGCGGCCCTGGCACCGCTGATTGCGGCTGCGGGGGCTTTGCCCGACGCGCTGGAACGGATGCGCGCGTTCGACGGCGAGGGCAGGCTGAAAGACCGGCTCGATGCGATCGAGGCGATCGCCGCCGCCGTGCCCGCCGATATCCGCGTCACGCTCGATCCGACCGAGCGGCACGGCTTTGAATATCAGACCTGGTTCGGCTTCTCGCTCTTTTCCGCGCACGCCTCGGGCGAGATCGGGCGCGGCGGTGCCTATCGCATCGGCGGCGAGCCCGCGATCGGCTTTTCCGCCTATATCGACCCGCTGATCGATTCGGGGCTTGCACAGGGGGAGCGGCGGCGCCTGTTCCTGCCTATCGGCACGATGCCGCAAAAGGCCGCCAGTCTGCGGACCGAAGGTTGGGTCACGGTCGCGCAGCTGACCGAGGACGACAGCGCCGAGGCGCAGATCTGCACCCATGTGCTGCGCGAAGGGCGACCCGAGCCGCTTTGAAGCCGGGCGCTACCGCCCAAACAGACGCTTCAGCCAGGCGTCGACCACCGGCGTTGCCGGATAGGATGGATCGCCCAGCCTGCGGTTGATTTCGCCATGGCCCTGCAGGCCCTTGCCGTTGAAGGCGTTGAGCTGAACCCTGCTTCCGCCCTTGCGCAACGCCGTTGCCAGCGCCTCTGACTGGCGTTTACCGTCGGCGCGCTCGACATGGAGGATCAGGAATTCGGGCACATTGGGGCCCTGCGCCTGCCAATAGGGCGACAGCGCCTTTTGCCGGTCCGCATCGGTGCCAAAGGCCTGCACATAGGTGTCCTTCATGATTCGCGCGCCGTCGCGCATTTGCGCAGGCACATCATAGGCGGCCCCGTCGATGGGAATGACGCCCGACAGATCGTCCATATCGAGCCCTGCACCGCGCAGATATTGCGGATCGCTGCCCACCAGTGCGGAGAGGTGCGCGCCCGCGCTATGCCCCATCAGCACGACATGCGATCGATCGATCCCGAACTTTTCGGCATTTTTCAGCAGATAGGCGATGGCTGCGGCCACGTCGGCCGCCTGCTGTTCGACGGTTGCGGCGGGAACCAGCCGGTAGTTGACCGACGCCATATGATAGCCAAGCCCGGTATAATGCGTCACCTTGTCGCTGCCCGTGGCATTGCGCTTGTCCCCGCGCTTCCAGCCTCCGCCATGGATGAAGATGAGCAGGGGCGCGCGTGCCGAACCGGTCTTGGCCCTGTAGAAATCCAGCGTCTGCAGCGCGTCGTGGCCATAGGCATGTTCGACGCCACCCAATGCCGTATATTTCCGGTCGTTGGCAGGGTTGGCCGTACGGGCGTCGTTGCCAAGGCGCGCTTTCACCCGCTCCATGATTTGCCCTGAGCATTGTTCCGACAGCTCGCCGCTTTTCGATTGCAGGCATTCGCGCATCTTGCCGCGATCCGTCCCGCATAGGTCCACCAGTTCGCGGCGGCATTCGCGGCTCAATTTTTCGCCGCGTTGTGCCTGACAGGCGGCGGCCACCAGCGCGATTGTCGAGGCGGCGAATATCCAGTTGCGCATCTATTGCCCTTTCGGCTTTCTTTGGGGTGGACTGAAAGCGTCCATCGTCATAACGGGGCCTACGGCGAATCCCTTCGCGGAAAATCCCTTCTGCGCAGAAAAAGGCCACCATGCCTGACAAAAGGCATGTGTTGTTTCGGGAAACCCGTAATGGCAAATGTAACCGTAATCGGCGCCCAGTGGGGCGACGAAGGCAAAGGCAAGATTGTCGACTGGCTTGCAAGCCGCGCCGACGCCGTGGTCCGCTTTCAGGGTGGGCACAATGCCGGGCACACTTTGGTGGTCGGCGATCAGACATATAAATTATCGCTGCTGCCCTCCGGCATCGTCACCGGCACGCTGTCGATCGTCGGCAATGGCGTGGTGCTCGACCCGTGGCACCTGAAAGCGGAAATCGAAAAGCTCGAAGGGCAGGGCGTTGTCATCAACACCGGGAATTTTGCCATTGCTGACAATTGCCCGCTGATCCTGCCGATCCACCGCGATCTGGACGGGCTGCGCGAGGCTGCGGCCGGATCGGGCAAGATCGGCACAACCGGTCGCGGCATCGGCCCTGCCTATGAAGACAAGGTCGGCAGGCGGGCGATCCGTGTGTGTGATCTTGCGCATCTCGACGCGCTTGACGCGCAACTCGACCGCCTCTGCGCGCACCATGATGCGCTGCGCGCCGGTTTCGGCGAGCCACCCGTTGATCGCGAACGGCTGCTCAATGATCTGCGCGAAATTGCGCCTTTCGTGCTGCAATATGCCCAGCCGGTGTGGAAGCGCCTGAAAAAGGTGCGCAAGGCGGGCGCGCGCATCCTGTTCGAAGGCGCGCAGGGCGTGCTGCTCGATGTCGATCATGGCACCTATCCTTTCGTCACCAGCTCGAACACCGTCAGCGGCACTGCGGCAGCGGGTTCGGGGCTTGGCCCCAACGCTGCCGGTTTCGTGCTGGGTATCGTCAAGGCCTATACCACCCGTGTCGGCTCGGGCCCGTTCCCGACCGAACTGGAAGACGCGACCGGCCAGCGATTGGGTGAGCGAGGCCATGAATTCGGCACCGTTACCGGACGCAAGCGGCGCTGCGGCTGGTTCGACGCGGTGCTCGTGCGGCAAAGTTGTGCGGTTTCGGGTGTGACCGGTATCGCGCTCACCAAATTGGATGTGCTCGACGGGTTCGAGACGATCCGCATCTGCACCGGCTATCGCCTTGACGGCAAGATCCTCGATTACCTGCCGACGCACGCAGCCGATCAGGCCAATGTCGAGCCAATTTATGAAGAAATGCCCGGCTGGCAGGAAACCACGGCCGGCGCGCGCAGCTGGGCCGATCTGCCCGCGCAGGCGATCAAATATGTCCAGCGCATCCAGGAACTGATCGAGACCCCGGTGGCGCTTGTCAGCACCTCGCCCGAACGCGAGGACACCATCCTGGTGCGCGATCCCTTCGCGGACTGAGGCTTATCGTGCGGCTTTGGCGACGTCGAATATGGCGTCGGCAAAGCCTGCCGGATCGTCTTCCTGAATGAAATGCCCGCCGTGCAATGTACGGTGGGCGACGCGCTTCGCCCCCGGCACATGATCGCGGAATTTGCGGTCGCCGCCGCGCGTGATCGGGTCACCGTCCGAAAAGCAGCACAGGAAAGGCTTGTCGAACGTCTCAAGCGTTTCCCAGGCCTTCAACTGGTCAGGCACGGCGACATTATCGCCCAGCGGCACGAATGACGGATATATCCGCGCCGCGACCTTGGAGGTGCGGGTGGGAAAGGGCGCGTCATAGGCGGCGATTTCGGCATCGCTCAACAGCCGCTTGCTGCCTTTTGCCACGATGCTGCCGATCGGGAAGAGCGGGCTGTAGCGCGAGAAGGCACGCCATATGGCAAAGGCGCGCGGCGGGTCTTCGCCTGCGGGCAGCCCGCCATTGGAAAGTGCGACGCCCGCAAACCGTTCGGGCATCGCCGCGACCAGCCGCAGCCCGATCAGCGAGCCCCAGTCCTGGCAGGCAAGAATGATGTTTTTGAGGTCGAGCGCCTCCACCCATGCGCGCATCCAGCCGACCTGCGCGGCATAGCTATAGGCATTGCGTTCCAGCGGCTTGTCCGACCGGCCAAATCCGATAAGGTCGGGGGCCAGTGCGCGCAGCCCTGCCTGCGTCACCGGACCGATCATGTGGCGGTAAAGATAGCCCCAGGTCGGCTCGCCATGCAGCATCAGCACCGGTTGCGCGTCGGCGGCCCCTTCATCGACATAGTGGATGCGCAGTCCGCCCGGGATTTCAAGATAGCGCGGTTCGAACGGCCAATCGGGCAGGTCGGCGAAGTGCGCATCGGGCGTGCGGTAAATGGTCATCGAAATTCTCCCCCTCGATCGGCTGAAAGCTAGCGACAATATCCGCCAATTCAAATCCGATTGCTTCACCGGCCATGATTGGGCAGTTTGCCGCCATGTCCGACTTGCCGAATATTCGCGCCGCCACTGCACATGATGCGGCACAGATAGCCGCAGTCTACGCACATCATGTTGCGCATGGAACGGCCAGTTTCGATACCGAACCACGCTCTGTCGAGGCGACAATTGCCAGGATTGCCGAATGTGAAAGTCGCGGCTGGCCATTTCTGGTCTGCACCGATGGGGATCTGGTCCTCGGTTATGCCTACGCCACCCAGTTCCGCGACAGGCCTGCCTATCGGCTGGCATGTGAGGATTCGATCTATGTGCATCCCGCCCATGTCGGCAAGGGCGTGGGCAGGCATTTGCTCGGCGCGCTGATCGACGCGGCGGAAGGTGCGGGTTTTCGCCAGATGCTGGCGGTCATCGGCGGTGGAGAGCCCGCGTCGGTTGCCCTCCATGCAAGCCACGGGTTCCAGCATGTCGGCCAAATGCGTTCGGTGGGGCGCAAATTCGGGCGCTGGCTCGACTCGGTCTATATGCAGCGGGCCCTGGGCGCGGGCGATAATGCGCCGCCGAGCGATGAGCCAAGCCAGGGGCTTGACCCTGACCCCGCTTGAACATTGCCGCATTCCAGCTTGATTTAATCAGGCGATTAACCCAAACATGCCCCTCGAAGAGAGGAGCGCATCATGGAATTTGCAGGCATCGGCTATAGCGAGGAACAAATCCAGTTGCTCGATGTGGCGAGCGAATTCTGCCGGGAAAAGTCACCGATTGCCAAGGTGCGCGCACTGATCGACACCGAAAGCGGTTTTGATGCCGATGTCTGGCAGGAAATGGCCGGGCTGGGCTGGCTGGCCATCGCGGTCCCGGAAGCACAGGGCGGGGTCGGGCTGACGCTGGCGGAAGTTGTGCCGGTGGTCGAGCAGATGGGCCGCAATCTGTTGGCGACGCCTTTTGTCACCACGGTCGTCGCGCAACAGGCTTTGCTTGCTGCGGGTTCTGCAGAGCAGCAGGCCGCATGGCTGCCGCGGCTGGGCGCGGGCGAGGTTGGAACGCTGGCGCTCGGTGAAGCGCATGGCGATTGGGATCTGGCCAATATCACGGCAACGGCAACACGGGCCGATGGGCAAATCCGGCTGACCGGAACCAAGCATTTCGTCTTGTGGGCCGACAGCGCGGCGCTGATTGTCGTGTCCGTGCTGCTTGATGGAAAACCTGCGCTGATTCTGGTCGAAAAATCCGCCATTCCCGAAGGCGCGCTACGCCGCGAGACAATCGTCGATGAGACCAGGCGCAGCTTTGCATTGACGCTCGATGGCATC
The DNA here is from genome assembly GCA_020847445.1 of Sphingomonadaceae bacterium. Classification (GTDB taxonomy): domain Bacteria; phylum Pseudomonadota; class Alphaproteobacteria; order Sphingomonadales; family Sphingomonadaceae; genus Sphingorhabdus_B. The sequence goes on from JADLBY010000135.1 coordinate 33,292, forward strand.
ATGGTGCCGGACGACGCTGTCCTCGACCTTTCGCGCACAAATATGGCGCTGGCGCAGATTGATCTTGCGACCAACCTCCTCCAATCCGCCGAAATGTGCGGCGGGGCGCAGGCGGCGATCGACTATACGCTCGACTATCTCCGCACCCGCAAGCAGTTTGGCAAGCTGATCGGCGAATATCAGGCGCTGAAACATCCGATGGTCGATGCCTATGTCGGCTATGAAAAGGCGCGCACCCACTTGTATAGCGCGGCGCACAGCATTTCCGATCAGGGCAGGGGCGAGATTGCGGTTCGCATGGCCAAGGCGGCGGCAGACGGCGCCTACAGCTTTGCTGCCGACCGGGCGATCCAGTTCCACGGCGGTTTCGGCTTCACCCATGATTGCGATGCAGGCCTCCACCGTCGCGCGGCGATATTCCACGCTTCGCAATATGGCGATGCCGCGTGGCAGCGAAAGAGGCTGGCCGACCTGTTGCTGGCATAAGGAAATACCCCGCAAAGGCTTGACCTTTCGCGGTCACAAGGTTAGGGGCAGCCACTTTCCGGGAACAGTGATTCCCGATTATCGTCAATTTATAGGGATTTTGAAGATGTCGCGCATTTGCGAACTGACCGGCAAGGGTCGCATGGTAGGCAACAATGTGAGCCACGCTAACAACAAGACCAAGCGCACCTTCCTGCCCAACCTGCAGAATGTGACGCTGCTGTCGGACAGCCTTGAACAGGCGTTCAAGTTTCGCGTGTCGGCCTCTGGCCTGCGCTCGGTCGAGCATGTCGGTGGCCTCGACAACTGGCTGCTGAAGACCTCGGACGAAAAGCTGAGCACCAATGCGCGCAAGGTGAAGAAGGCGGTTTCGAAGAAGCAGGCGCTGGCCGCCTGATCGCGCCTATCGCGTTAGAGTTTCAAAGCCGGGGGCGGTTTCCGCCTCCGGTTTTTTATTGGGCAGATTCAGCGCGAATTTCATCAGCAAAGTGCGTTGCAATGCGTTGAAATTATTGTCCGAGATTAGCCAGACGATGGTCCGGTCGCCTTCCTTTGCGACCGCCAGCCCTTCCATATTGTCGACCAGCAATGGCGGCGCGAGTGTTGCAATCACTTTGCCCCCGACCGTTTCGTCAATCGCGATTTCGGCCGGATCAAGCAGCACCAGCTTTGCCGTGAATCCGTCCGGAAGGCCGATTCTGCGGTTCAATATCAAGATCCGTCCATCGGGCAGCAGGCTGGCATCGGTCGGGCGGTAGCCGGCCGGCGCGCGATATCCGAATGCAACCATCCGCGTTCCGGATTCGACAGGATCGCCGGAAAACAGGAAACTGCTGTTGCTGCCATCGGCGCGCTGGTGGGTTTCCGAAAATATCAGGAAGCGCCCGTCATGCAGCCGGACTATGGCTTCGACGCCACCATTGGCCTTCCATCCGCTGGTGTTTGTCAGCCTTTTGATGCCGTCGACCCGGCTGAGCGATGGCGGAAAGCGGCGGATGGCATGGCGTGCTTCATAGCTGACCCACAGACGGCCGGTCGCCGGATCAAATGCCATGCCTTCGCTGTCGCGGTCGCGGTAATCGACATTTTCGCCATAGGCTCCGGGCAGGGCGGCAATGAAGCTGTCCTCCAGCCGGGATGCGCGGCCCAATGAAAATCCGATCAGCGTTCCCGCATCGCTGATCGCCAGAAACCGGTTCGGGCCGCGTGCGACCAGGGCAGAAATGCCGCCAAAGTCACTATTGTCGCTGCGCAATTCCCAGGCATTGAGGAAGGTCAGCGCGCCCACCTTGCGGCGCGCGGGATGCGCTTCGTCGAGCATCAGGGGCCGCATCGTGATCGCCTGGCTGCTATTGCGCCAATAGGCGCGATGCCCGCCGACGGCAGCGACAGCCAACAGTGCCAGTAGCATTATCCGGAACAATCGCGACCGCATCGGCACTCCATACCATTCATCAAAAACAGTTCAAACATGAACAATGGATAACGTCCACATTCAGCAAAGGCTCAAGCCGAATCGCCTAGGCAATGTGCATCAGGGAAAAATTCAGGGCGGACTTGGAGCAAGGATCCGCCAGCGCAAAGGAGAAAGAAGATGAACATGAAAAAGTCACTCGGCGCACTGGTCGCAGCCGCCACGCTGGCAACCGGACTTACGGCCACGCCCGCCTTTGCCGGCGGTCGTTATTATGATGGCGATGGCTATTACAGTTCACGGGATCGCGACAATTATCGCTATCACCGCCGTGATCGCGGCTATCGCTGCGACAAGGGCACCGGCGGCACGGTGATTGGCGCCGTTGCCGGTGGCCTTGCCGGACGCGAAATCGCCCGTCGCGGCAATCGCACCGAAGGCGCAATCATCGGTGCTGCGGTTGGCGCGCTTGCCGGTCGCGCGATCGACAAGGCTGACAGCAACTGCCGTCGCCGCTATCGTTAATTGGTAACAATTGAAACTTGTCGCCGCATAGCCAGTAGCGCTATGCGGCGGCATGGCAAATCCAGTCGATTCCGCGCGCGCCGCCATCCGGCCGATGTTCCGCGCATCCGAACCCGAAACATTGGCACCGCTGGTTGCGGCGGCGCAGCTTTCATCTGCTGAACGCAATAGCGTGGTATTGCACGCGCGCGATCTGCTCGGTGAACTGCGCGCGGCGCAGACCGACGGCTGGGTCAACCAGTTCCTGCAGGAATATCGCCTCGGCACCGAAGAGGGGACGGCATTGCTCTCGCTTGCCGAAGCCTTTCTGCGCGTGCCCGACGCCGATACCGCCGACCTGCTGATCGCCGACAAGCTGGGCGATGCCAACTGGCGCGCGCATAGCGGCAAATCGGCGAGCATGCTCGTCAACAGCGCGACCTGGGGACTTGTGCTCGGCAAGGCCATGGTCGGCGATGATGGCCGCGGCGTGCTGCGCAAGCTGGTGTCGCGCGCAGGTGAGCCGTTTGTCCGCCAGGCCGTCGGCGCCGCGATGCGGCTGATGGGGCAGGTCTTTGTGATGGGTCGCACGATAAACGAAGCGATCAAGCGCATGGACGCATCGGAGAATAGGGGCTTCACCGCCAGTTTCGACATGCTGGGAGAAGCCGCCCGCACGCGTGCGGATGCCGAGCGCTATTTTGTCGCCTATCAGCAGGCCGTTGCCGCTGTCGGGGCCAACCCGGCACGCGGGCATAGTGTCTCGGTCAAACTGTCGGCGCTGCATTCGCGCTACGAAACCGCCAAAGCCGCGACCTGTGTGCCCGAATTGTCCGCGATGCTGGTCGATCTGGCGCGGCAGGCCGCTGCTGCCGGTGTGCAACTCACGGTCGATGCGGAGGAAGCCGCCCGGCTGGAAATGAGCCTGGACATTATCGAGGCTGCCGCCCGCCACCCGCAGCTCAAGGGCTGGGACGGGCTGGGCATGGCCGTGCAGGCCTATTCGAAGCGTGCGCGGCCGGTGCTGGCCTGGGCCGATGCGCTGGGGCGCGATACCGGCCGTGTCATGCAGGTCCGCCTCGTCAAGGGGGCCTATTGGGACAGCGAGATCAAATGGGCGCAGGAACGGGGGCTGTCGGACTATCCGCTGTTCACCCGCAAGCCTTCGACCGATGTTTCCTATCTCGCCTGCGCCAAGGATATGCTGCGTGCCACCCATATCCGTCCCGCCTTTGCCACGCATAATGCGCTGACCGTGGCGACAATCCTCGAATGGGCAGGGCAAACGCGCGACTTCGAATTTCAGCGCCTGCACGGCATGGGGCAGGGGCTGTTCGAGCGGATGGTGCAGGAACAGGGCTATCATTGCCGCATTTATGCGCCGGTGGGCGGGCATCGCGACCTGCTGGCCTATCTGGTCCGCCGTCTGCTTGAAAATGGTGCGAACAGCAGCTTCGTCCATCAACTGGCTGATGACGATGTGAGCGAGGAGGAATTGCTCGCCGACCCGGTCGAAAAGGTGATGGAAGTGGGTGGAACCAGCCATCCGGCGATCCGGTTGCCATCCGAACTGTTCATGCCCGAACGCGCGAACAGCGCGGGGATGGATCTGGAGGATGCGAAGATATTGTCGGATATCGCTGCCAAGGTCGCCGCCACACCCGCGATCCCTGCCGATATTGATGTGGATGCTGCAACGGCGATTGCTGCAGCGGAAGCGGCCTGGCCCGGCTGGTCGGCGACGCCCGTCGACGAACGCGCGGCGTGCCTTGAACGGCTGGCCGATCTGCTCGAACAGCATCGGGCGGCATTGATGGCGATTGCCGTTCAGGAGGCGAAGAAGACGATTCCCGATGCGCTCGCCGAAGTGCGCGAGGCGATCGATTTCTGCCGCTATTATGCGGCGAGGGCGCGTGAGGACATGCAGCCGGTCGAACTGCCGGGGCCGACCGGTGAGCGCAATCTGCTACGCTATGAAGGCCGTGGCGTCTGGGCGGCGATCGCGCCGTGGAACTTTCCGCTGGCAATCTTTCTGGGGCAGGTGACAGCCGCGCTCGTCACCGGCAATACAGTTGTTGCGAAGCCTGCGCCGCAAACACCTGATATTGCACGCTATGCTATCGATCTGGCGCGCCGGGCGGGCATCCCCGCAGGCGCCATCCAGTTGGTTACTGGCGGCGGCGATACGGGCCAGAAAATCCTTGGCGACCGCCGCATCGTCGGCACTGTATTCACCGGCTCGGTTCCCACAGCCAAGGCGATTGCCCGTAACCTGCTCAGCGAAGATGCCCGGCCGTTGGTGCCGCTGATCGCGGAAACCGGCGGCCTGAACGCGATGTTCGTCGATTCCACCGCGCTGTCCGAACAGGTGGTGCGCGACGTGGTCATTTCCGGCTTCCAGTCGGCAGGGCAGCGCTGCTCCGCCTTGCGCCTGTTGCTGCTGCAGGAGGAAATTGCCGACCACACGATCGAAATGCTCGTCGGCGCGATGCAGGAACTGGTGGTCGGTGATCCCGCCAATCCCGCGAACGATATCGGTCCGGTGATCGACAAGGCCGCCTATGACCGGCTGATGGCCTATCGCAATCAGGTCGCCGATCGCATCGTCTTTGAGGTTCCGGTTCCGGCCACCGGGCTTTATGTTCCGCCAACGCTGGTGCGGCTCGACAGCCTTGATGACCTCAACACCGAATGGTTCGGCCCCATCGTCCATGTGGCCACCTGGCCCGCAGGAAAGCTCGAAGAAACGATCGCTGCGGTCAACGCCAAGGGATTTGGCCTGACTATGGGCCTCCACAGCCGCATCGCCCGCGTTTCCGAACTGGTAGAGGGCAGGGCACGCGTCGGTAATCTTTATATCAACCGTTCGATGATCGGCGCCGTCGTCGGCAGCCAGCCCTTTGGCGGAGAGGGGCTTTCGGGCACCGGTCCCAAGGCTGGCGGGCCCAATTATCTGCACCGCTTCTGCGCGGAACGGACAACCAGCATCGATACGACCAGCGCGGGCGGGAACGCGTCGTTGCTGTCACTCGAAGACAGCTAGGGTCAGGACCATAAAGAAAGAGGCGATGTGCGACCCGACACCGCCCCTTCCCCCCGTAAACGAATTGCCCCCGTTTACGGTTCCCCGTTGGACGAAAACCGTCAGTTGCGGGCCCGCTTGATATCCTTCAGGCTGACTTCAAGGTCGCGACCCATTTGCTCGAATTCGGGCATCATGGTTGCAAAGGCCGCTGCAAAGCCGCTCAGCATCGTCATCATCTGCCGGCTGCCCTTGCCCAGTTCGCGGGGCAGGCGTTCGGCATCGCCGCCTGCCAGATCGGCAACAGTCGCATCTTCGCGTACGCGCTTTTTCAAAGTCCCGGGCCGCGCCTTTTCGATGGCCGCCGCAA
>JADLBY010000136.1 GCA_020847445.1 Sphingomonadaceae bacterium
CGGCATGATCCTGTTCGACGACAGCGGGCGCAAGCGGTATCGCGACGGCATCGAAGAATCCGGTCTTGAAGAACGCCATCATTTCGGTCGCTCGTTCTGCGTGCCCTATCCCGACCATAGCAGCCTGCTGTACCGACGGCAGGATTGATTCCGGCGATGAATATATCGCACAAACTGCGGAAACCGGCGCGCATCGTTGGCGGCCTGCTTTTCGCAGCCAGCCTGTATTTTATCTATGATGCGGCAAGCGCGCTTCAACCCGGCGCGCGACTGGCCCGGCTGGGGGCAAGCGAGTTGTGCGTCGTTCTGCTTTCCTCGATTGCCTATGCGGCGTTGCTGACGCTGCTGGCTATCGGCTGGCATGAAGTGGCATCGGGGGCCAATCCGCATCGGCCCAAGCTGCCGAGCATTATCGCTTATGCCCGGTCAGTGCTGGCCAAATATCTTCCCGGCTCCATATTCCAATATGCCTCGCGCCAAATGTTCGGCGCGTCCGCCGGTTTTGATCAAAAGCATATGGCGCTCTCCAGCATGGTAGAGGTTGCCTTGCATATCATCGTCGCGACGATGCTGGCATCGGCGATGCTCGCCCTTTCCGGATTGTGGGGCCTTCCGGCGCTGGCGGCCGGTATCGGCGCTGCGTTCGCGCTCGCCATGCTGGCTGCCCGCAAATTGCCCGGATTTGGCCAGGCACTGGTGTCGCAACTGGCATTTTTCGCGGGATTTGCGCTGATCGCCGCGCTGATTGCTTGGATATTGATCGGGGCGCCGACATCGGCGCTGACATTGGCGGGCATATTTCTTGTGGCCTGGCTCGCCGGATTTCTGGTGCCCTTTGCGCCCGGCGGCATTGGCATACGCGAGGCCGCCCTGATCGCGCTTGGTACCACGGTTGCGGATCCTGCGACCCTGCTTTCCTTTGCCGCATTGACGCGACTGGTCACTCTGGCCGGAGATTTTCTGTTCGGGGCCGCAGGCTATTTTCTGCCTTCGCTGCTGATGCGCTTGAACAGGCAGGCATCGGCCGGACAATAAGCTGCGGTCCATTGCCTGTCGGCAGACAATTGGCGCACCAGACGGGCAAAGCTTTGCGGGTGCAGCGTCCGTGACAGATAAATCCAGTCGACATGGGCAGGAACGGCTTGTGCCGCGCCGTTGAAGAATCTTTCCATTTCGGCCAGTTCCGGTGCGGCCCTGGGATAATTGGTTGCACGCAACGATGCCGGGATGATTCGCCCCGCCAATATGGGCACCCAGGTATCGTCGCCGCCGTCGTCGGCCAGTTCGGGCGCTTCGGGAAATTGCCAGATGATCGCCTCGCGGTCGGCGTTTGTAGTCAAGTAGGTCATGGCCTTCATGTCATCGGCGGGAATGTGGGTGAAGAATTCCGGCCCCTTCGTGCCGTGCCAGATGATGCGCATGAAACCCCCCGGCAATGCCAGCAGCAAGCAGGCCGCCAGCAGCCCGTAGATAATCACCGGCCTGAACCGGCCTGCGTTCATCTGTGCAAGGCCCCAGCCGATGCCGACAAGTGCGGCAAGGGCAGCAAGATAGGGGCTGCGAATTCGCAGTTCGCGGGCCAGCCGCAGATTGTCCATAATCGCCTCGGGCAAGATCGTTCCGGCCAGCCCGACCAGTAATGCAATCATCGCCAGCACAAGCAGCGGGTCCGGTTTGCTGTCCTGCGCCTTATTCCAGCGGGCCAGCATCGCGACGCCAAACAGCATCGCGGGGCCAAGCGATGCAATCGCGCCGACGGTGGTAATGAACAGCCGCTGCAGGAAGGACAGCCGGCTGCCCTCGCTTTCGAACAGCGGGCTGGAAATTGCATGGCCACCCATGGCCGGGTCGAGGATGTCGAGGACGAGCACAATCGCGATGGCCGCGATACCGGTGCAGGCAAGTTCCAATATGATCGACCGCCAGTTGGCGCGTCTGCACATGGCAAGCTGCGCAAGCCCGTAAACGACCAGACATAATGCGCCGAAAAGCGTCGATACCGCGCCTGCGGCGGCCAGCGATGCCAGCATCATCCACCGCACCGGCGGGGAGGCGGGCTGTGGCGGCAGATAGGCGCCCAGCATCCATGCCATCAAAATGCTGATCATCAATGTATGCTGGGGTATGTATAGCCCCATCGAGATCAGGACGGGGCCGGAAGGCTGGAACTGCTTTGGAAACTCCAACATCGAAAGCCCGGAATGCAGCCAGTTTACCGTCGCCTCGACCGAGAATAGCGTCACTGCGGCGATCAGAAGGAGGGCCGTCTGCCAGGCTGTCGCTCCGGTCCGGCGCACCAACCCGTAGAGCAATATCCAGAACAGCGCGGCAACGACGTGATTTGCCCAGTATAGCGATCCCGCCGCGTCGCCGTTTATCGCGCTTGCGGCACCGGGTATGACATAGAATAGCCAGTAATAGTGCAGCGGCCCACCGCCGCCAAAAATGTCCCGCGCCGGAAGGCCAAGATTAGCAACGGCATGGGCATGGCCCAGATGCTTGAACCAGTCGGCATTGTACCAGGCATGCGCGTCGAGCGAACCGTCAGGCTGAACGGCGTAACCGATATGGTAGGTATAGGCGCCCATGAGCAGGACGATGAGGGCGGGCAGCAGGGCCTGCCACTCGCTTTTGGGCCATGACAGCCCTGCGGCCCTACCAGAATATGCCGCATGCACGACAAAAGGCAGCGTCGTCGCAAGCGGCAGCCATGAAGATATGCTGTGCCCGGCAAATTGCGACAGGACAACCGAACTCAGCGCCGCAATCAAGGCCATCGAGACAATCGAGGCCGTTGCCGATGCGGCGTGATATTCGACCGGAAGCGGCTTGCGCAGCGAATGCAAAAGGCCCGGCAAGGCAAGCCAGACCATGGCCAGCAAGGTGGTTGCGAAAGTCAAACTCTATCCCCCTGAATCCGGGCGGTTACTTGCATCGGCACCGCGCACGGATGCTTAATGGACGCGGTTAACGAAATCTATACGCTTGGTGCGTACCCCCTGATGCAACACGTAACAGGGATGGCGGAACAGGATGTCCAGGCTTTACAGCAAAACCGAATTTCAAGTCGCAGAGCCCGAAATTTCGGTTGTAGTGCCGTTTTTCAACGAGGCGGAAAGCCTGCCCATTTTGCATGAACGCATCGTCGGGACGCTCGAAAAGATGCAGGTGCAGTTCGAAATTCTGTTCGTGAATGACGGCAGCACCGACGGCAGCGAGGCCGCTGTTCGCGAACTGATGGAGCGCGATCCGCGCGTCCGGCTCATCGCCTTTCGCCGCAATTTTGGCAAATCGGCCGCGTTGTCGGCCGGATTTCAGGCGGTGCGCGGCGCGATCGTCATCACGATGGATGCCGATCTGCAGGATGATCCGAAGGAACTGCCCCGGCTGATCGAACGCATTCAGGGTGGTGCGGACGTCGTTTCGGGCTGGAAACAGGTGCGAAATGACCCGGTCGACAAGACGCTGCCTTCGAAGCTGTTCAATGCCACGGTGAACAAGGCGTTCGGCCTCAGCCTCAACGACCATAATTGCGGGTTCAAGGCCTATCGCGGCGAAGCCCTGAAGGAGCTGAACCTTTACGGAGAGCTGCACCGCTTCATTCCCGCGCTGCTGCATGCCAGGGGGTTCAAGATCGACCAGATGCCGGTCGAACATCATGCGCGCCAGTTCGGCAAATCGAAATTCGGCGCGGAGCGGCTTATCAAGGGCGCGCTTGACCTGATGACGGTTTGGCTGACGACGCGCTATGGTGCCCGCCCGCTGCACATGTTTGGCGGGGCAGGGCTGGTTTTCGGCGGATTGGGAACAGCGATCCTCGGCTATTTGTCGCTGCTCTGGTTGTTCGGCTTCGGCCCTATCGGCGATCGGCCGCTGCTGATGTTGGGGATGCTGATGGTGCTGTTCGGCAGCCAGCTCGTCGGTGTGGGTCTGCTCGGCGAACTCATTCTGGCCCGCACGATCGGCGAACGCGACAAATATGCCGTCCGCGAAAGCGATTTCAGCACCGAAATTCTGGTGTCGAAACCCCGGAAATCCCGGCTGCGCAAAGCGTGAAAAATAAAGGCCCGCGCTCTTTCGAGCCCTGGCCTGCCATTTGTCTGTCGGTGTAATCGGGGCGGTCAGCCCAGCTTTTCAGCCAGTATTGTCAGGCCGCCTTCGTTGACTTCGGCAACACCGCCATCGAGGGTAATGGTTTCGGGCGTTGCACCTTGCGTCTTGTAGATCGCCAGTTCGCCGTTGCGCAGCGTCGAGACCATCGGGCTGTGCCCTTCGAGCACGCCGAAATCGCCCTCTGTGCCGGGGACGGTGACCATATAGACCTCTTCCGAGCGGACGAGGCGTTCCGGGGTGACGAGTTCGAAATTCAGTGCCATCGGCTTCATCCTGTGGCCCGTCCCTTCCAGGGGAGGGGTTGGGGTGGGTCAGTGTCCGGGGTTGGAAGCTCGGCCATGCCTCGCACCCACCCCTCAATCCCCTCCCTTGGAAGGGAGGGGGGGGAGTCTATCAAGCCGCCTCGGCAGCCAGTTTCTTGCCCTTTTCGACGGCTTCGTCGATGCCGCCGACCATGTAGAAGGCAGCTTCAGGCAGATGGTCATATTCGCCGTCGACGACAGCCTTGAACGATTTCACGGTGTCTTCGATCTGAACAAACGTGCCCGCGAGGCCGGTGAAAACCTCGGCGAAGTGGAAGGGCTGCGACAGGAAGCGCTGGATCTTGCGTGCGCGGCTGACGACCAGCTTGTCGTCTTCCGAAAGCTCGTCCATCCCGAGGATGGCGATGATGTCCTGCAGCGACTTGTATTTCTGCAGCGTTTCCTGAACGCGGCGGGCGGTGTCATAATGCTCTTCACCGACGACCGCAGCAGTGAGCACGCGGCTGGTCGAATCGAGCGGGTCAACCGCCGGATAGATGCCCAGTTCCGAAATCGCACGGTTAAGAACCGTGGTTGCGTCCAGGTGGGCGAACGAGGTGGCCGGGGCAGGGTCGGTCAAGTCGTCCGCGGGGACGTAAATGGCCTGCACCGACGTAATCGAGCCCTTGGTGGTCGAAGTGATGCGTTCCTGCAACGCGCCCATGTCGGTCGACAGGGTCGGCTGATAGCCCACGGCCGAAGGAATACGGCCGAGCAGCGCCGACACTTC
>JADLBY010000137.1 GCA_020847445.1 Sphingomonadaceae bacterium
CTTCCTCTTAGCACCCGGCTTCCTGGCAATGCTCTTGCCCTGCTCGACATCGACAAGCAGATCGCGCGCCTTCTTACGCGCATGGGCGAGGGTAAAACTCGGACCATGGCGTCCGATAGTCACATTCAACCACTTGCCCTGAACCCGCTTGCGCAGAATGTACGTCTTGATACCACTGGCACCCATGCGGAGCCTCAGGCCGGGGACGATACCATCGGCCAGCTCAATCTGACCAGCCGCCGGCGCCTTGAGCCCTGCGATCTTCGCGTCCGTCAAACCTACTTTGTTCGCCATATGTGCCTGCTACCTTAGGTAGCTTTTTGTAGTGGATACTGGTGAACATTTCAAGAACAATGCGGACTATGAATCCCAGATTTCCGCCATTTTTGGACACATGCGGACGCGCCAGGACCCTCTGATCATGGCTCTTAATCAGCGGGTCGTGGGTTCGAACCCCTCAGCGTCTACCATTTCTTTCAATGACTTATGGGCCGCCAGTAGCCCAAGTCGCGGCACCATTCAATTTCCAGCAAGCACATAGCAATCACGGGACAACGCTGCGTTGCGTCCTCGGCTAACCTTTTTTGATTTCCGGAATGCCGCACGAAATCAAGAACGCATACATCTTGTCATAAAACTATGGCGGTCGATTGGGGTCCTGTGCGGCGCCGTGCGGCACGAACACGATCAGACCCTGCCTCGCCCGCATGAGCAGGATACGATTCGCGCTTAGGAGGTGACGCCAATACCAATGCGCCTTCGATCACGATCTGCGAAAAATGCGCCGACATGATCCGGGCGGATTGGCGAAGCTGACCATTGCGATGCCTGATCAGGGCTCGACCACATTGAAGTCCGGTGATGGCGCTTCGAGCGCCCCGAAATAGGCTCCAAGCGCACCCGCATCGCCTGTAAGCATCGCCCGGCCGTTGCCCAGCAACTCTGCCAGACTGGTGTGGCGCAGGACCAGGGCATCGAAATCCGGACGGGCGATGGTAAGGACCGCTGCCGCCTTATCCGACGCTGCGGTCACTGTGCGCGCGAAGGCAACCTGCCGGTTGACTTCCACTTCGATAACTTCGCCGGGAAAAACGAAGGCGACGTTAAACGGCGCACGCGCCAGCTTTGCCGGATTGTACCGCACGCTCAATGACCGGAACAATTGCGCGCTCGGCACTCCGCCCAGCAAACCGGCGTTGCCAAATTCGATCTTGCCTCCACCGGCCTTGGGTTGGCGTAGTTCAAGCGCTGCCGAAAGGAAATATGACCGCCACGCGCCGCTTTCGGCCTGAAAACCCAGCTGCTCATAGCTTGCAGCTAGCCAGGCGCGCGCTTGCATATTACTCGGTTCATGGAACACCGCATTGTTGAACACGTCGGCGGACCAGCGATAATCGCCAGCGTCAAAGGCGCGCCTGCCTTCGGCCAGGACCTTTTCGATGCCGCCCATCGCCGCAACAAAACGGCTGGCGCGTTGTTCGGCCGGATGGGCAAAATAGTTGGCAGGAACCCCGTCCCACCAGCCCAGATAGGCCTGATAGACCGCCTTGGCGTTGTGGTTCAGCGTGCCATAGTAACCGCGCGTGGCAAAGCGCTCCTGTTGATCCGGAGTTTCCTCGATTTGCTCGGCAATCTCGACCATGGTCTTGCCTTGGCTCATCATGCGGAGCGTCTGGTCGTGGATATAACGGTAGGTATCGCGCTGCGAACGCAGGTGCTCCGCGACATTCTCTGAGCCCCAGGTCGGCCAGCCATGCGATGCGAAGACGACGCTTGATGTACCATAGGCTTGCAGAACTTCGTCGATGACCTCGCTCCACCTTGCCAGATCACGAACGCGGGCGCCGCGCGGGGTAAGGGCATTGTGCATCGTGGTGGTGACCACTTCGGTGGTGCAAAGGGCATTGAACTGCGGCAGGTAGAACATGAACTCTGCTGGTGCTTCGGTCTCGCCGGCATCGACAAAATCGAAATCTATCCCGTCAATGGTGCGCCGCGTGACCCCCGTGCCGAGTTCCTCGGTCGGCTGGATCAGGCCGATGGTGCCGCTCGAAAGCCCCGGCCCCAGACCGACCGAGACCTTTCCTTGGGCATTGATCGGGAGGTGGTTGCCGAACATCAGTTCAGCCCGACGCGTCATTGCATTGCCTGCCATCAGGTTTTCCGCCACGGTCGCCGCAGTGAAGCCGTTGGGTGCAATGATCGGCACAGCGCGGGCGCGGGCATCGGCTTCGTCGATCACTCCGCGCACGCCGCCAAAGTGATCGCCATGGCTATGGCTGTAGATCACCCCGGTCACCGGCCGACTGCCCAGCGTTCGGTTGACCAGATCCAGTGCCGCAGCCGCGGTTTCCTCGCTGAGCAGCGGATCGACCACGATCCAGCCGGTTTCGCCCCGGATCACGCTCATCACCGAGCCATCATAGCCGCGGACCTGATAGATACCGTCCATGACTTCGAACAGGCCCTGCATATTGACCAACTGCGTCTGGCGCCAAAGCGATGGATTGACGCTGTCAGGCGCGGGGCCCTCGAATGCGGCATAGTCCTTGATCGGCCAGACCACGCGCCCTTCGGCATCACGAATGGCATCGCTTTCGATCCGGGCTAGAAACCCCCGCCGCGCATTTTCGAAGTCGGTTTGATCACCAAGCGACAGACGCGCTGCGACCGACCGGTTGGCTACCTGCGTGGCCTTTGTGGTTGTCCCGTGCGGCGGAGGTTCGTTCGACGCAGCAGGGGCTGCGGCAAACCCCAGAGCGGCCGCCAGCGCGACTATCACATTTGACGACAGCGAATTTCTGTTTGCTAAGCAAGCCATGCCAATCTCCTCAAATTTTCCAACTGTGCTCGACATAATCGATCAGCGATGCAAAACATGTCGGCTGCCCGACGATATTATTCACCGCACGCCGTTATGGATCGCTCAGCTTCATTGCACGACAGGATCGCGGTGCTACCTTCGGTCGGCGATTGCAGCACCGCAAGCTCGTCACCTAGAACCCAACCCCGGACGGGACCCTCACTCCGCTAATTTAACCCTCGAGTTTTGCCAAATGTTCTGACGACGGCCAGCCTGTTGGCGGCTCGGTAATCATAACCGGCCCAACCGAATAAGCGTTGCGTCCAGTTAACAATGCGGCGCGCGTTGGCGAACATAATGCGGTGGTGTGGAATGCATTATAACGAGCACCAGTGTTTGCGACCTGATCAAAGGTAGGTGTTGGAATCGGACCACCGAACGTGCTGGCAGCAGCAAAGCCGACATCGTCGGTCATGATGAGCAGCACGTTTGGCGCGCCTTTCGGTGCTACCCGATTGGCAGGGTATTGAGGCGTTGCCGCGGCGGAGTGTTCTTCCGCTGCAACCGGACCGCTAATTGCAAGCGCGATCGCAGCGGTTGTTGTAAATAAACTATGTAGTCGGCGTCCGGTTGCCCAATTCACCATAGTTGACTCCGATGGATGCCTTAATATTTGAAACGAAGCTGGATGCCGATAGCGCGCGGCTCTTCGATGCCAGCTACAAATGCGCCTGCGCTTAGCGTTGCATCGAGCGAGAAGGTATAGGTGGCCTTGTTGGTCAGATTACGCCCAAATAACGCCACTTCCCAACGACCGTCCTCAGCACCCAGTGCCACACGCGCATTGATCTTGGCATAGCCACCTTGCTTGACATTTGGATCGAGATCGCCGTCGAGGAACATCGAACTGCGCCAGTTGGTGTCGATCCGGAACCGACCTTCCAGACTGTCACTGACCGGCACCGTCACGTCAGCATGTACGCTGCCACTCCATTTCGACGCAAACGGCGTTGTCCGGCCCGACAAATCCTGAACACAGGTTGGACCACGTGTGGCGAGTTGCTGGATGGTACAGGGCGCAGTGGCAAAATTCTTATAAACGCTGTCGAGATAAGACAGTGCACCGCCAAATTTGAAATTGTCGCTTGCCACAAACTCGGTTTCGAATTCGACACCCTGCGAGCGAACCGCTGCGGCATTACCAACAATAAATTGCGTTCCACGGAACGAAGTAACTTGGAGATTTTTATAGTCAGCACGGAATAGCGCGAGACTTGCGCGGAGCCTATTGTCGATAAAGCGACCTTTAACGCCCAGTTCGAATGCGCTAACTGTTTCATCTTCGAATTCGGTACCAGGACCGACGCCACCGGTTGGGGTGGCAGAATCCGGTGAGAAGTTAAATCCGCCCGATTTGAAACCCTTTGACCATGACGCATATGCCACTGCGCCTTGGGTTATGTCCCACTGGACATTGACCGACGGTGTCAGATGTTTTTCAGTGCGTGATAAAAGCTGATCATGCGGGAAGGTGGCAAACGAGTTGCCCATAATCGAGCGAAGCAAACCGGTTTGGGGTGCTGTCAAAGCGCCAGTTGCTAAGCCCGTAGGCAATACTGCGAGCGTGTTGGGATCCGAACCAAACAGCCCTGCCTGACGCCGCGCATCCTTTTTGTCGCGGGACCAGCGTAGACCTATGTCGGCTCGTAGCTTGTCCGAAAAGTTGATCGTCGCTTCGCCGAATACGGCAAAGGTGGTGGATTCCTGATCGAACGACGACGCCCGACCTATTGCGTTCAAGGTGGTGAGCCCGACACCGGGGATAACCGCCGCAAACAAGGTCGGGACTGGCACAATACGTGGAGCAAGGCCGCCCAATGTTCCGTCGATCTTGGTCGTTGCCGTCGCCAGCAAATCCTGCGCTTCATAGTAAATGCCGAGTATCCCGCTAACGGGGCCGACATCTTTAAATGCCAGTCGCAGTTCCTGGCTGATTTGCGAGAAATCTTCATTCTCGCCATTTTGGACAAGATTAACGGGGAGGAAATCGAGGTCTTGCACGATGTCGTAATTCAGCTCGGTATAGCCAGTGACCGAGGTTAGCTCGGCCCAACCCAGATCGAGCTTTGCATTTAGCGATGCATTAACAATCTCCTGATTATCGTAATCGTTGGGAGATTCGTTCAGGTTTCCGGTAAAAGAAGTATAGCGGCCGATGGCCCCGCCATTCGATGCGCCGAAAGATGGATTGGCAAGCAGCGCAGCGACCGCCCCGATGCGTGAATTGAGCGACAATCCGGTGCCCAGCGACGGATTGAAAACGCGGATAACACGGTTTGTGCCCTCGATGTTGCGGTCGGTATAGCTTGCGCGCGCGATGATACTAAATGTATCGCTTGGCTCGAAATTGATGCTGCCGCGGATGAACTTGACCTTTTCGGCAGGCTCAGTGGCGCCACGTTGAACATTGTTGACATAGCCATCAGTGGTTTCCCAACGACCGGCAACACGCACTCCCAATGTATCGGTCAATGGTGCCGAAAGGCTCGCTGTTGCGCGCACCGTGTCGAATTCGGGTTCATAATCGCCGCTGACATCGAAACTGAGCGCCTCACCCGCAGCCGCTGTGGCGGTAGTGATATTGATCGCGCCAGCTACGGTATTCTTACCGAATAAGGTTCCTTGCGGGCCGCGCAGAATTTCCACACGCTCAAGATCGATCATCGGTTGCAGATACTGGCGGCTACGCGCCATGTAGACGCCGTCGATATACATCCCGACGGATTGTTCGAAACCGCGATTGACGCCAGAGCCGATGCCACGAATGTTGATCGATGCCGTTTGCGGACTGCGGCCAATCTGGACGTTAGGGATCGATGCCGAAAGCTGCTCGAGGTTTGTGACGCCTTGGTTGGCCAGTTGCTCGCCACCAACGGCAGATATCGAAAGAGGAGCAGTTGAAAGCGATTCGGATCGTTTACGTGCCGTCACCACGATGTCATCAATACCGACTTCGTCAGTTGCCACTTCGGCTTCCATTGGCGCCTCTTGCGCCATAGCGGGCATGGCGCTAACAATCGGCAGCGCACAGCCTGCAAGCAAGGCATACGTCGCGCGTTTCAGCATCGGATATACAGACATCTTATCTCCCCTACAGTCAGTGGAGGCCATTCTCGATTGGATTAGCCTTCATCATTGTAGCTATGGATTAGTCGGCACTTCGGCAGGTCATTACCGACAATTCGCCGGTCAATCGCGCTTCAGACGGCAGCTTCAAACTCTTCACGCGGTAATGCCGCCGCACCCGACACAAGGTCGGCGCATTTTTCGCCGATCATGATGCAGGCAGCGTTGGTGTTGCCCGATACAATCATCGGCATAACCGAAGCGTCGGCAATCCGAAGCCCATCAATCCCGTGAACACGCAAGTTGCTATCGACCACTGCCATCGGGTCAGACCCCATGCGTGCGGTACCAACGGGATGGTAAGCGTGCTGGCAGGTATTGCGCACAAATGCCTCCAGTTCGGCGTCGCTAGTTAGCGCCATGCCGGGAAGAATCTCCTCTCCGACATATCCCGCCAGCGAAGGCTGCCGCATGATATCGCGGACGTGGCGCAAGCCGTTTACCAGCGCACGGACATCATCGGGATCGTCGAGCATATTCAGCTGGATTGCGGGTGCATAGCGCGGATCGGCACTTGCCAGCCGGACCCAGCCGACCGATTTCGGCCGCGCCAAATAGACATGGCACGACAGCGCATGTTGCGCCAACGCCCTCATGGCCCGGCCATAGTCGTCATAGAAAGTCGGCACGAAATGCAACTGTAAGTCAGGCACATCGATATGGCTTGCCGAACGGATAAAGCCGCCCGCAGGGGCTAGCGACTGCGCCAGGCGACCACTACGGTTGCGTACGTAGCGACCCAAGTCGCCTAGCAAATGCAGAAGCCCGCGCGGCGCTAGCGAAAATCCGTCCTTGAGCAAAGACCGGTAGGCTACGTTGACGTCTGGATGATCGATCAGGTTGCGACCAACTCCGGGTAGTTCGTGCTGAACAGCAATGCCGTGTTCGGCCAGCGCATCGCCCGGACCAATGCCCGAAAGCATCAGCAGTTGCGGCGTGGCGTAGGCACCGCCTGAGAGGATGATTTCGCGTCGCGCGGTGACGGTTAGCGGCACTCCGCCCTGTTCAGCCGCAACCGAACTGGCCCTACCTTCGCGCAGATTAATGCGGGTGGCGCGGCAATTTGTCAGGATCGTCAGATTGGAGCGCGAAATAATTGGGTCGATATAGGCGGCACGAACACCCGCGCGCCGACCGTTGTTTATTGTGAACTGATACTCGCCAACGCCCTCGGTTTCGGGGCCGTTGAAGTCCGCGTTTGGCAAGTGTCCCGCCTCGACACCTGCTGCGACAAAGGCGCGCACCATCGCATAGTCGGTAGGAACGTCGGTTACGGGCAACGGTCCCATATTGCCGTGATAAGCACTCCCGCCCCGGCTGTTTGCCTCTGCGCGGCGGAAGTAAGGGAGAACATCAGCGTAAGACCAGCCGCGATTGCCGAGCTGAGCCCAATGGTCATAATCGCTTGCAGCCCCTCTGATATAGATCATACCATTAATCGAAGACGACCCGCCGACCCCTTTACCACGCGGACAAAAATGGACGCGGTTTGCAGTGCCGGGGCAAGGGAGCGAATCGTAAGCCCAGTTGTGCGACTTGAGCGAGGCGTGCAGGCCAAATGCCCCAGGAACGTCCACCAGCCAGCTGCGACCATTGCCTCCTGCTTCGATCAGCGCGACCGTTACTGATGGGTCCGCACTCAACCGGTTCGCAACGACCGAGCCTGCCGAGCCCGCACCTACGATGACGTAATCGAATTCCATTACCTTAACGCGCGCGTAGCCGCGATGCGGCGTCGAGACGGATTGTCTCGGCATTAAGATACGCATTCTCGATAATGAAAGCGCAACAATGCGCAAATTCGCGCATGTCGCCGAGCCGTTTGGGCGCTTCGACCACCGTCAAAAGCGAGGCCACAACCTTTTCCTCAAGCTCGTTGACCATTGGCGTCATGAACAGACCAGGGGCAATTGCGTTGACCCGGACACCAACTGCCCCGAGCTCACGCGCCGCGGGCATGTTCAGGCCAAGCAATGCTGCTTTTGATGCGGCATAAGCGCATTGACCGATTGATCCCTCGAAGGCTGCACCCGACGATATGTTGATAACGACCCCACGCTCTTCGCCCGCTTCGGGTTCATTGGTTGCCATCTGCTCCGCACATTTTGACATGACGTTGAAAACACCTGTGAGATTAACCGCAATAGTTTGCGCGAAGCGCGCAAGCGAAGTTGCCTTGCCGTCTTTGCCCAGCACTTTGGATGGACCGGCCAGGCCAGCTGCGTTGATGCAAACGTGGATTGTTCCGAACGTGGCAACCACGGCATCGACCGCCGCGCGCACCGATTCATCGTTGGAGACGTCGGTTTCTACGAACATCGCGCGCTCGCCAATGTCCGCCGCTGCCGCGTGACCAGCCTCAGCGTTCATGTCGAAGATCGCGATCCGTGCACCCTTTTCATTTGCCATGTAGCGCGCGGTTGCAAGGCCGAGGCCGGATGCGCCGCCGGTTATAACAATGACTTTGTCCTGAATGATCATGATATACTCTTAGAATGCGGGGACGCCGGTCAACGCGCGTCCGATGATGAGTTGCTGGATTTGCGTTGTGCCTTCTGGGATCGTCATAATGATGGCCTCGCGGGCTAGCTTCTCGACAAGGAAGTCGGTGGTGACACCATTGCCACCGTGGATTTGCACGGCCTGCCTAGCCACTTTGACCGCTATTTCGGTGGCATAATATTTGGCCATCGCGGCTTCCATCTCAGCCGGAATGCCAGCCTCGATCATCGAAGCACTACGATAAACAAGTAGCCGTGCCGCATCGACATTTGTTGCCATTTCAGCCAGCATCGTGGAAATCAGCTGATGTCCAGCAATGACCTTGCCATGCTGCTTGCGTTCTTTGGCATAACGCACGGCTTCTTCGAGCGCACGCCGAGCCACGCCCAGCCCCTGAGCGCCGACGAAAGCGCGCGACCGTTCAAACAGCGACAGCGTATTTTTAAGAGCTTCGCCTTCATTTCCGATCATGTTGCTGGCCGGAACGCGGACGTCGTTCAAGAAAATTTGCGCAGTTGACTGGCTGTTTAGCGCCATTTTTTTGATATCGCGAACCTCATAAGGATGTTCTTTTTTGTCGAGCAGAAAATGCGTCAACCCTTTGCGCGGATCGTCGTTGGTGCGGCACGTGCAGATTAGAAAGTCGGAATAGCTGCCGTTACTGATCCAAGTCTTTTCACCGCTGATGATATAGTCGTCACCATCCCTGCGCGCGCGGGTTTTGACCTCAAGGACGTTGGAGCCAACGTCCGGCTCCGAAATTGCAACGCTGCAAAACGCGGTGCCTGCAACAAGACCGGGGAGATAGCGGTCGCGCAAATGGTCGGGCGCAATCAGGTCGAGCATTTGCGCCCCGAAAGAGTTGATCAGCACCGGAACCGAGAGGTCGGCAGATGTCGCACAAACCTCTTCGAACAGCATCGTATTGGTCAGCCAGTCTATACCCATTCCGCCGTGCTGTTCGCGCACCATGCCGGAGACCAGTCCGAAACTGGCAAGCTCTGTCATGATCGCCTTCATTTCTGCTTTTGGTACGAAACTGTCGCGGTAGGTCTTGCTGAAGATGGTCTCGACTTTATCGGCAAGGTAACGCTTCAAGCCGTCGACAGCCATTTCTTGTTCTTCGGTTCTGATTACATGTCCCACGGTCGTTCCTTCAGTCTAGCTTTTTGCAAATATGTTTACGGCGACAACTGCTTCTTCGATGCCGTAAAGACCACCGCCATTTTCCTGGACAGCCACACGTGCATCTTCAACTTGCCGAACGCCAGCTTCACCGCGCAGCTGCGTTACCAGTTCGTGTATTTGGCCGAGACCGGTCGCACCTATCGGGTGGCCTTTCGACTCAAGCCCGCCAGACGGATTGATCGGAATGCGTCCACCAATGCTAAACTCGCCCCGCTCTGCCGCCGGTCCTGCTTCGCCGCGCGGCACAAGCATCAACGATTCTGCAGTGATTATCTCGCCAAATGCCGTCGCGTCGTGTACTTCGGCGACATCGACATCGGCCGGACCGATTGCCGCGATTGCATAGGCCTTGAGCGCAGCGCGGTGCGAGATACCCTTTTCAGGCTCATCGGCAGTACGTGTGACCCCGGTCTGGATGACGCTTGCAAGCAAGCGCACAGCGCGGTCCTTGGAGCCATGTAGACGTTCAAGCCCCCTTTCGCTGCACAGAACTGCTGCTGCCGCGCCATCGCTGATTGGCGAACACATCGGCAAGGTCAGTGGATAAGTGATCGGTGGGGCGGCAAGGACTTCATCGATCGAATAATCGCTCCTGAACTGCGACAGCGGATTGTGAACCGAATGATGATGATTTTTGGCAGCAATCGCAGCGATCTGGCGCTGCGTTGTTCCGTAGCGCGTCATATGATCGCGACAAAGCGCGGCATACACGTCCATGAATACGCTGTAGGGCTTGT
This sequence comes from Sphingomonadaceae bacterium, assembly GCA_020847445.1. Lineage (GTDB taxonomy): Bacteria > Pseudomonadota > Alphaproteobacteria > Sphingomonadales > Sphingomonadaceae > Sphingorhabdus_B. The sequence goes on from JADLBY010000137.1 coordinate 10,417, forward strand.
CCGACATCGATCCGGGCGGCGGCGTGACACCTTCGCCCAAAGCCAACAAGGCAGCTTTGTTTTTCTCAACGGTGCTGACATCCCAGCCGCCGTCAAACACACCGAACATCTTTGCCTTGTCCGGCACGTTCATTTTTTCCGCGCCTACGGCGATAGCAATGTCACAGTTGCCCGCCTTCAGCGCTTGGGCTGCAAGATGGAAGGCCGACGAACCAGCAGCGCAAGCATTCTCGACGCTGAAGATAGGAATGCCTTCGATTCCACACCGGCGCAAAGCAATCGGACCCGGAATGGAGGTCTGCCCGTGTAACGGCCCAGCCGTTACCGATGCGAAATAGCCTGCTTCGATGTCGGTCGCCTCACAGCCGGCGTCGCCCAGCGCAAGACTAACTGCCTCGCCGACGAGGTCATAGAGGCTTCGCTCCAAGTGACGACCGAATTGGGTCATGCCGACGCCTGCGACGAATATATCGGTCATATGGCTCTCCTGAAAAATGCAGTTTGTTTCATCGACCGACGAACTGCGGTGTTCGCTTTTCAGCAAAAGCGCGTAGACCCTCTTGCAGGTCGGCAGAACGCAAATGCTGGCGCAGCATTACCTGTTCATGGAGAAGCGCATCGGCGCGTGATTTGTCAGCCGAAGCGCGTGCGACCTCTTTCATCCGAGCTAGCGCTACCGGACTTTTTTTCGCGATAGCTTGCGCAAGCAACATCGTTGCTTCGGCCAGATCGGCATCGGCGTGTACTGAGAACACCGGGAATAAAAGGGGCCACGGATCGGCCAGTCTCACCGGATTAAAAAGGGGCCAGTCCTGCTAGACCTCCGTTTTTGGGCGGAGGTGGAGGATGAAGAGAGTGGAGCTTTATCAGAA
>JADLBY010000138.1 GCA_020847445.1 Sphingomonadaceae bacterium
CCGGCACTTTCGATCCCCTGCGCCGCATCGCCGATACGCTTGCGCCAAAGCCAGATGAACAGCATCAGCGCAGCAAGCAGGGCGGCGATCAGCAAAAAGGCGTGCGAAACGGCCTGTAGCGCAATGATCCGGTCGGCGTCGTTGGTGATCGGCGCATGGCCTGCCTTGAGCACATCCTCTCCCAGCATGATCTTAGACCCGAAATTGACCCCGAGCACGACGCCCAGCGAATTGAATGCCTGGGCGAATGTCAGCCGGAAATGGCTGCTTTCGGCAGGGCCGAGCGCGGCTGCCAGCGGATTGGCGGCGACCTGCAATGTTGTGATGCCGATGCCGAGAATGAACAGCGAGGCGAGTATCAGCGCATAATCCTGATAGCGCACGATGAACTGCACGACGAGGCAGCCGATTATCATCGTCGTCAGCGCGATCATGATCGATCGCACCGAGCCGACGCGGTTGAGCAGCGCCGCCGCGGGAAAGGACATGAAGCCATAGGCGGCGAAAAAGACCAGCTGCGTCATCAGCGCTTCGGTGTAGCTGAGGTGGAAGCTGGCTTTCAGCGATGCGATCAGCGGATCGTTGTTCGAGGTGATGAAGCCCCAGGCGAAAAACAGCGTCGTGACCGACACGAATGCAGCCGAAATTCCCGAAAGATGCTGCCTCATGCCATCCGCTCCCTCGCCGCCTAATTAGACGGAAGCTTGAAGGTTGCAACCGCGCCCGCCGAAAGCCTCGCCGCATAGGTTTTTCGGCCGACCGAAAAAGTGAGCGTTCTTGCGCCTGCGCCGCCATTGAGGGCGATCAGCGTAACGGGGCCGTTTCTGCCTTTCTGGAAGGCGACGCTTTCGATGCCGCTATCACTGGAACGACTGGCGACGCGCACTGCACCCACCGGAACAAATCTACTCGCATGGGCAAAGGCATAATATTCGGGCTCGCGGCTGACTTCGCCGCTCTGCGAATTGATCGTCACCAGTCCGCGACAATCGCCGCAGCCACCCAGATGCGGGCCGTGCCGCTCGTCGAGCGCCAGATTCCACATCACCACGCCCTTCGCCCAGTTGCGCGTCGTGCCGATAATCAGGTTGCGCACGGCCCAGTTGAACGATTTGCTCCAGTCTCCGCTCCAGTCACCGCTGGCGCACTCGGTGAACCAGACTTCCTTCGTCGGGAACCGGTCCCGCACGACCGACTGCGCCGCGACGTCACCGCCATAGCAATGCCATGCCACACCATCGACGAAAGCGGCGGCCTTGGGGTCGGACAATACCGCAATCGGGCTTTCGGGCTGGTCCCAATTATGATCCCAGTCGAGCAACCTTGTCTGCGGAATCCAACGACGCATCATCGGCCCCAGATGGTTGGCAATGAAATCGGCGCGTTCCGCTGGTTCAACGCGCATACCCGGATAGTTTTCCGGTTCGAAATGCGGTTCGTTCTGGATCGTCAGGATGTCAACCGGGGCCCCCGCTTTGCGCATCGCCTGCGTATAGCTGACCAGATAGCGGGCAAAGCTGCCATAATGTTCGGGCTTCAACCGCCCCTTGATCAGGCTGTTGCTCGTCTTCATCCAGGCCGGTGCGCTCCACGGGGTTGCGATCACCTGCAGTTGCGGGTTGATCCTGCGCATCGCCTTCAGGGTCGGGATCAGATGCGCCCGCGCCGGGGCTATGTCGGCAACCGGATTTCCGGGCGTATCGGCATAGCTATAGTGACTCTGCGAAAAATCGGACGCGCCGATGGTGATGCGTGTTACGCTGAAACCAAGGCCGTCGCGGGTGCTGAACAGTTCGTGCAACAGCTCTGCACGGGCCAGTGCGGACATCCGCGTCTGGATCAGCCAGGCGGTCGCATCGGTAATCGAGGCACCAAAGCCTGCCATCCGCTGGAAACGCTGCTTTGTGTCGATCATGATGTCGGCTTGCTGGCCCTCAGGCAACCGGACCGCTATGATGCCGGACATAGGGGCAAGCCGCTGGCTGCCATCCGCGCTGGTCATCCAGCCCTGAACAGCCGGTGATTTGGCCTGCGCGGCAAAGGCAACCGAAAGCATGGCCGCCAGCAGGCAGCCTTTACGAAGGGATCGGATCACGCGGTCGCCTTCGCATCGCAATATTTGGCGACAAAATCCGCATGGCCGGGCATAACATCCACGCATTTGCCGATAACATTTTCAATATTACCAAGATATTGAATGATTTGCGGCTCACTTTTCACGTCAACCAACGGATCATAGCCGTGCGGAATGATGCCTTGCCCCAGAAAGACCTGGATCCAGCTTTCCTCGCCGAACAGTTCCTCATCCTCACGAAAAATGCGGCCATTGGCGCGGAATAGATCGATCTTGCGCTGCAATGTCGCGGGCACCTCCATGTCGCGGCAATAGCGCCAGAACGGCGTATCGTCGCGTTGCGTTGCCTTGTAGTGCAGGATGATGAAGTCGCGTACCCGTTCATATTCGAAATCGGTCTGCCGGTTGAACTCGTCGATATTGGCCTGATCAAAACCGCCGTCGGGAAACAGCCGGATCAGGCGGATCAGCGAAGACTGGATCAGATAGAGGCTGGTCGATTCCAGCGGTTCGAGAAAGCCTGCAGCAAGCCCCACGGCGACGCAGTTCTTGTTCCATGTCTTCTTGCGCTTGCCCGCCGTAAACCGGATGCGGTTGGGCTCGGCCAGTTGTTCGCCATCAAGGTTCGACAATAATATCCGCTCGGCCTCGGCTTCCTCCATATAGCGGCTGGAAAAGACATGTCCGTTGCCGGTGCGGTGCTGCAACGGAATGCGCCATTGCCAACCCGCCCCGTGCGCGGTCGACTTGGTATAGGGGGTGAAATTGTCCGACCGGCTGCACGGCACGGCCAGCGCCCGATCGCAGGGCAGCCAGTGCGTCCAGTCCTCATAGCCGGTCTGCATCGCAGCTTCGGTGATAAGCCCGCGAAAACCGGAGCAGTCGATGAACAGGTCAGCCGCGATCCGTTCGCCGCTTTCGAGCGTCACCGCTTCTACAAAACCGTCCTCGCTGCGGAGTGTGACATCGGTAATCTTGCCCTCGGTGCGGATGACCCCGCGATCTTCGGAATAGGTCCGCAGATAGCGCGCATACAGCCCCGCATCGAAATGATAGGCATGGGCGATATGGGCAATCGGCGAATCCCCCATGTCGGGGCGGGCTACCATGAATTTGTTCGATGCACAGGCGGCTGTGTTGATCGATAGCCTGGCAAAATCGGGCGCCTCGCCCTTCTGCTGCATCTTGAGCCAATATTGGTGGCAACGCAGCCAGCCCAGATCCTGCCCGATCACGCCAAAGCCGTGGATATAGCTGGATCCGATCCTGTCCCAATTGTTGAACTGGATGCCGAGTTTGAACGTGCCCTGCGTCAGCCGCATGAAATGGGCTTCGTCCAGCTCGAGCAGTTCGTTGAATTTCTTGATCGCGGGGATGGTGGCTTCGCCGACGCCGATCGTGCCAATATCCTCGGATTCAACGAGGCGTATCTTGTAGAGCCCCTGAAACAGGTGCGACAGCAAAGCCGCCGCCATCCAGCCGGAGGAACCGCCTCCGACGATCAGGATAGTCTTCAAACGACCCGACATGGTTTCATCCTCTCCCCTGCGCAGGGACTATTCGGCGATTGCCGGACAGGTTGCAACCCCGTCCTCCGGCAGGCGGCCAAGGCCGGATTTTTTCGCCAGCTTCAGTCCATAACCGCGGCGGAACAGCACGGGTTTCCGGGCGGTTTCGGGGCAGGAAGCGCCGGGCCAGTCAAATGGCAGCCTGCCTTTGAAATCCGCCCCCTTGCGGCCATCCGCGCCACGAAAGAGTACATCGGTTATGCCTAGCGCCTCGGTGCCTGGCAGCCACGCCGCAACAAAGGCATCGGACCGGTTGATCAGATCGTTGGCATAGACCGGACGCCCCGAAAACAGCACCGACACCACCGGCACGCCCTTGCCCGAAACGCGGTCCAGCGCGGCGCGATCCTCAGGGTAGCGCGCCGAATGGCGCAGCGTATCCGGGTATAAGATATCGCCCTTCATCTCGGCATAGGGGCGTTCCGAATGCACGACGATGACGGCATCATAGCCTTTCACGTCGACACCGACAGCATCGGCACTGAAATCGACCTTGCCGCCATCAGACAGCGTTTTGCGGATTGCCGACAGCATATCGTCGGCCAGCGGATAATCGCTGTCATCCGTCTCGTCGCCCTGCCAGGTCAGCGACCAGCCGCCAAGCTGCGCGGTCACCTTGTCAGCGCCTTTGCCGACCAGCAGGATTTTCGCATCGCGTTTCAACGGCAAGGGCGAACGGGCATTGTTCTTCAGCAATACCAGCGATTTCGACACCGCCTCGCGTCCGGTCGCGCGAGCGGCATCGCTCGCCATGTCGGCCTCGGCACCGGCTGCGGGCATCGGCGAGCGGTCGAACAGGCCGGTGCGCATCTTGACGCGCAAAATGCGGGTGACGGCGTCGTCGATCCGGCTCATCGGGATAACGCCGGTTTGGACATCGGCAACGGTTTCCTCGATAAACTGCTTCCAGTCATCGGGGACCATGATCATGTCGATGCCCGCATTGATCGCCTGCGGGCAATGCGTGCGCGTGCAGCCCGCGACCTGTTCGACGGCATTCCAGTCGGACACCACGATACCGTCGAAACCGAGCCTGCCCTTCAGCACATCGGTGATGAGTTCGCGGTTGCCGTGCATCTTGCCGTGCGGCTTGCCCATGCCGGTGTCGGTCCAGCTGCTATATGAAATCATCACCGTCTGCACGCCGCCTTCAAGCGCGCCGAAATAGCCGGGTGCGTGGGTGCGGATCAGCTGGTCACGCGTGGCCCGTGTCTCGCCCTGGTCCTTGCCCAGCCATGTGCCACCGTCGCCGATGAAATGCTTCACCGATGCGATCGTGGTGTCGGGCGCCGTCAGATTGCCCTGCATGCCCTTTACAAAGGCAATGGCATATTGCCGGACCAGCGCCGGATCGGAGGAATAGCTTTCATAAGTCCGCCCCCAGCGCGGGTTCTGGACCACCGCCACGGTCGGCGCGAACGCCCATGTGATGCCGGTTGCGCGCACCTGCTTCGCTGTCAAATGCGCAATGCGGCCGATCAGTTGCGGATCGTGCGCTGCACCCAGACCGATATTGTGGGGAAACAGCGTCGTCCTGAACACATTATTATGGCCGTGCACGGCATCGGTGCCCCAGATTACGGGGATTTTGACCTTCATGTCGGTCGTCATCGATGCCTTGTAATGCGCGTCGGCCAGTGCGACCCAGTCGGCAACGGCAGCCTGTTTTTTCCCGCTCGGCCACGCACCGCCACCGTTGAGGATGGAACCCAGATAATGTTTGCGCACCTGATCGGGGGTAACCGAGCGGATATCGGCCTGGGTCATCTGCCCGATCTTTTGCCGCAACGTCATCCCGGCGACGATTTCTGCGATGCGGGCCTCCATCGCCGGGTCTTTTGCAACTGGATGCGCCAATTCGGGCCAATCGCTTGCGGCTTTTGCCTGCAAGCCGGAAAGCGCCCCCCCGCCGAGCAGCCCGACCCCGATCGAACCGAGAAGGAAGGCGCGGAACAACTGTCCATTTTTCACTTGCGATGCCCTTTTTGTCATTCTGTACATTGCCCCGTTACCAAAAATACCGGCGCGATGTGCGACCCAAAGCCATCGCGCCGTAAGGTAAGGAGAAGTCTTGGTCTTATTCATTTTGCACACGGGCCGAACGGAAGGTGCATCCGGCCCGTGCCCGATCGTCAGAAACGGTAGTTGATCCCGAAGAGGAACTGCCGCCCGTATTTTTCATAGGTTTCGGGCAGGAACGATCCGTCCGAAGTCCGCACACCACCCCCATCGACGCCAAGCCGCGTCCGGTAGGGTGAATCGGTCAGGTTGTTGACCTGCAGCAGCACACCCAGCCCGGCAAGCGACGAGCCATCCTGGAAGGTATAGCCGACCTGCGCGTCAAGCTGGTCATCGGCCAGGATTTCAGTCAGTCCGCGAACCGCGAACAACTGCGTAACCTCTCCCTTGAACGCCGAGCGATACCGATAGCTGGCACGCGCCTGGAAGCCCCATTTTTCGAAATAGCCGGTCAGGTTGTACACCGTCCCCGACAATCCGGGGATGCGCGTCGCCTGAATGGTTGTCGGGTTGGTGCTCGCCGTCGGACGCAGGTTCGACTTTGTATAGGAATAGCTGCCGACAAAGCCGAAGCCATCCAGAACCGACGTCAGCTTGCCGAATTCCAGCGCGGCGCTGATCTCGATACCCTTGATCGTTCCACCCTTGCCATTGGCTGGCTGATTGATCTGGCCAATCGGGCTGACAATCACACCTGCCGGGATATTGGACGCGGTCGGCGGCAGTGGCAGCCCGGTAAAATCGAACTGCTGGCGCTGGGTATAGATATAGCTGTCCAGATCCTTGTAGAACCCTGCAATGCTGATGTAGCTCGCCTTGCCGAGATACCATTCATAGGCAAGGTCGACGGCCTTGGCGCGCCAGGGTTCGAGCTCCGGATTGCCCCCGCTTGCCGACCAGGGATTGACCGTCTGGCCCGGAACGCATGGCGGGCTGCCGCCGCATGGATTGCCAAAGCTGGGCGTGAAGTTGGCCCGCATTTCATCCATGCGCGGACGGGCGAGAACCTTTGCCGCAGCAAAGCGCAGGCGGTGCCCCCCGCCAAGATCATATACCAGATTGAGGCTGGGCAGAATGTCGGTGTAGCTCTTGCTCTTGTGCACAGCCACGACCTGCGTGGGCGATTGCGTCTGGTTGATCGCGCTGCCGCTCGATTCCTGACGCTGGTTGACCGCCTGCACCCCGATATTGCCGCGCAGATTGCCCGAATTGATCGTCGCCTTGGCACGGAAGGTCAGAACTTCCTCGTTGATGCCCCAGGCCTTGTCATAGGTATCATTGTTGATGAAGGTGATAAGGTCATAATATTGCGACATGGCATCGCGCAGATTGACCGACAGGACTTCGCCGAAACCCGCATAGCTTAGCGAAGTGGGCGAAACCAGGAAATCGGAGCCCACCAGCGACTGCATCCGGCCGTTCTTCAGCATCAGATCGAATTCGTCGACGCGCTTGGTCTTGTCGCGGCTGGTGAAATTCAAGCCCACGTCGAAAGCGTCGAAGAATCCATCCATATCATATTGGAAGCCCAGATCGATCGAATAGACCTCTTCCTTGACATGCGGCTGCTTGGTCTGGCCGTCATGCCCCCAGCCACCCCATGGCGCACGATCGCCCAGCGACACGCGCGACGCGTCGGCATAGTTCAGGCCTTCGGAATAGGTCGGAAAGCGTCCGTCGAGAAGTCCGTTGATATCCCAGCCGATGGTATCAAATACACGGTTGTTGTTCTGGTTGGCAGCGGTGACGCAGCAGCCGAACCCGGCATAGGTTTCTGTAATGCTTTCGTCGCGCTTGTTGCGTGAGTAGGACAGGTCGGCGTTAAAGCTGAGCCGGTCGGTCATGTCGAATTCGCCATTGACCCCAGCCGAAAACAGATTGTCCTTGCGCGTGTTATAGTCGTTGCGGATGATCGGGGCGACACCGGCATTGGTTCCGGTCAAGCCCACGCTGGTTCCCCCAACCGTCCCCGTGGTGACATTGGCAAATGTCTGATTGTCGGCCCATACGTTGGAGAACCACTGCGCGCCGCGCATGGTTTCGCGCTGCTTGAAGGTCGAATAATAGAGATCGGCCGTCAGATGAGTGCGATCGCTCGGCTCCCATTCGAGAATGCCGATCGCGGCATCGCGCTTGTTGAGCCGCGAATAGGCGAAAATTTCCTGCCCGGTAAGGAAGGACGATCCTTGCGCGGCAACCGGCGTGATCCGGTTTTGCTGGCCGCAGCAGAATGTTTCGTAGTTATACGCCTTGTAGTGGCGGTTCTGCGATGGTGCATCGAGATGGGCGAAGCCAAAGGCCCAGCCGAATGTCCCATCCGCATTCTGGTCGATATAGGACGCGCTGAAACGGCCGCCATAGTTGCGGACGTCGGAGTTCAGCTTGCTGCCTGAGGTCACTTCGCCGCGCAGATTGACGGCAATGGCCCGCTTGCCGAACTCGAGAGGACGAACGGTGCGCAAATCGGCGGTGCCGGCCAGACCCATGCCCGAAATGCTGGCGTCGGGCGTCTTGTACACGACCACGCTCGACAGCAGTTCAGACGGATACTGGTCGAACTCGACCGCACGGTTATCGCCGGAGCTTGCCTGCTGGCGACCATTGAGAAGCGTGGTCGAGAAATCCGGCGCAAGCCCGCGGATCGAGATCACCTGCGCGCGCCCGTTGACGCGCTGCGCCGTCAGGCCCGGCAGACGCGCAATCGACTCCGCAATCGACACGTCGGGCAGCTTGCCAATGTCTTCGGCAGATACCGCTTCGACGATCGACAGTTCTTCGCGTTTGGTATTGATCGAGGTCGCAAGCCCGTAACGCAGGCCGGTAACGACAATTTCGCCGTCGTCCTCAGCCACGGCTTCATCGCTTTCGGCCGTCGCATCCTGCGCATAGCCAGCCGTCGACATCGATACCGCCAGCGCAACCGCCGACGTTTTCAGTCCGAGGCTGAGCAAGCGACTCGCGCGACCACATATATGAGATTTCATTCTTCAACCCTCCCAGGCCAGGGGCCAAACCCCTGAGGATCCTATCCAAAAGCCCTTCCCGGCCGGTCGGCGACATCGTCCGATCCTGTACTTGGAAGCGCTTCCATCGCAAAATGCCATAGCAAGGTGCGAAGTCAATAAAAATGTGGAAGCGCTTCCATATGCATATGTATGCCGCAAGTTCAGCGGACAGCGGTCGATGCCCTTTCGACAAGCTGAAAGGGGACATGAATTCCGGTCGTCGCCGCATCCTTGTCATGCCGGTTCTGGATCGAATCGACCAGCAGTTCGACCGCCTTTCCGCCAATCTGGCGAAGCGGCTGGTGCACCGTCGTCAGTGGCGGCCACACAATTTCCGATACCGGCGTGTCGTCAAATCCGGTGATCGACACATCGGCGGGGATGTTGAGCCCGAGCCGGTGGGCGCTGAACAACGCGCCTGCCGCCATGTCGTCATTCGCACAGACGACAGCAGACGGCCTGGGTTGCGATGCCAGTGCCTGGGCCGACAGTTCCACGCCCGCCTTGAACGTGAAATTGCCCGTGAGCACCCTGACGATCCCTGCATTCAAACCGGCATCGGAAATTGCCTCCAGAAATCCTGACAGCCGCAAGCCTGCAGAAATATGATCCGCCGGACCGTCGATGTAGACAAAGCTATCATGCCCCTGCCCGACCAGGAATTTTCCGAGTTCGAACCCGGCGAGCCTGTCGTCGATACCCACCGACGCCGCATGTTGCCCCGCCTCTGGCCCCGCCGAAATCAGGACGATGGGGAAATCCAGCTTGCGCAGATCCTCGACCAGTTCGACATCGTCCGAATAGGGCGGGGTCAGGATCACGCCGTCATAACGGCGGCTGTCCGCAAGGCCACGAATCCGCTGCCTATCTTCGGGCTTTGCGGGATTGGCGGTGTGAGTAACGAGAACATAGCCGAGTTCGGCGCAGGCGCGCATCGCGCCCAGTTCCAGCCCCGAATGATAGTAACTGTTCGGTTCGGCATCCAGATCGGTGGCGTGGACCAGCGCCAGTTGCCGACTGCTGCCGCTGGCAAGATAGCGGGCTTGCGCGTTGACCTGATAGCCAAGCGCCGACACCGCCGCCAGCACGCGCTCGCGCACCTCGTTTCGGACATTGGGGCTGTTGTTGAGCACGCGCGACACCGTTACCCGGGCAACGCCAGCCTTTGCCGCGACGTCGTCAATTGTCGGCTTCCTGATCAAGAAACTTGTCCCTGTCCCCTATTGGCTCGTCCCGTGATATGCAGAACTGCGCCGCAACGGGCAAGCACGAACGCCTGTCCGCCGGTGCCTGCCGGACAGGCCGGTCGTTGATCGGATGCGGCCTATTGCGCCGGATCGTCTCCGGCCCCGTCATAGCGGATTTCGAGAAAGCGCCCGCGCGTTGCCAGCTTGTCGAGTTCGCCGCGCGCGATCTGCCCGGTCATCGTTTCGATCTCGCGGTCGATGAGCGTGAGGCCGTCCACCAGTTGCTGCTCGGGGGTCTTGCCGCCATTATCCTGTCGCCGCAGCGGCTCCGGAATGCGCTTATAGCCGTTGATCAGCTCGGGCAGATGCTCGCCCACCAGCTTGCGAACCTCGCGCGAGGCGGGGTCGCTTTCGGCCAGCGTCTGCAATTGCGGCGCCAGCGCGTCGAGCCGCAGCCCGATATTCTGCACCAGCGGTATCGCAGGCGCAGGCAAGGCCGGGCGTTGCGCCTCCAGCCAGATTTCGGTCTTGCCTGCCAGCGTGCCCAGATCGGTCTGGCGCAGCGATTCGGTGGTCGGCATCGGCATTTCGGGATAGCGCATCAGCGCATAGACCGCCGCCGCGCCAAGCACGCCGGTGATCATGACGCCCCAGAAACCGATGCCGTCGATGATCGCACCGACAACGCCCGCCGCAATCAGCAGCCCGCCGACCACAATTCCGGTGCGGGCCAGCTTCCCGAAAAAATGCGCCCGGCGCAGCGCGCGCGACTTCATCCCGATGGGGGGCCCCATCCGGACACGCTTCAACGACCGGCGCGCGCTATCGAGAATTTCGTCGGATTGGGTGGCAGGTGAGGCCAATTGCAAATCCCCTATTTAATCAATCGTCACCCCCGCGAAGGCGGGGGTCCATCACCGGCGATCCAAATTTTTTCGTCAGGTGATGGGTTCCCGCCTTCGCGGGAATGACGAGATAAGACGGGCCGAGAGACGGCACTAGGCATCCAGCGAGCTCAACAGGTTGGTTTCGGTCGCGCCCAGCTTGGCCTGCGCCTGTCCTTCGGCGCGCGCAATATAGCCTTTCGACTTCTCGACTTCCTTTTCAAGCGCGTCAGAGGTCTGCTTCATGCTTTCCAGCGCCTTGATCTTGAAAGTGTCGATCGCATCCATGGTGTCATAGATATTCTGGAAGGCGCGGCTCAGCGTTTCGAGCGGGATCGTCGAGGCAGCCGCCTGTTCGTGGATCGCCGCGGTATTTTCGCGCAGCAGCTTGCCGGTGCTGTCGATGATGTTCGCGGTCGTGGTGTTGAGCGCGGTGATCTGGCCCAATACCAGCCGCTGGTTGGTCATCGCCTGCGCGACCGTGACGGCGGTGCGCAGCGCGCCAACGGTGGTGGTCGAGGCGCGGTCGACGCCCTTTACCAGCTCGACATTATTCTTCTTGACCAGGTCCATCGCCAGATAGCCCTGCACCGTCACGGCCATTTGCGTCAGCAGATCCTGATGCCGCTGGCGCACATAGAAAAGCGCGGTTTCACGGATCGCCTTGGCCTTGGCGGGATCGGAAATCTCCAGTTCGGCGGCCTTGTCCTCCAGCCGCCCGTCGAGCTGCTTCGAAATCAGGATCATCTGCTCGAGCTTGCCCATCGCCTTCCACAGATTCTGCCGCTCGACGTCGATCGCGGCGTTATCCATCAGCAGTTCGTCCTTGCCGTTGGCAAG
>JADLBY010000139.1 GCA_020847445.1 Sphingomonadaceae bacterium
GCCTCAGCTCTCGGCCTCCTGGCGGGCGCGCTGCCATGCGATGCTTGGCTGATCGTGTGGTCACGCCTTGACCGGCAAGATCCACTGCGATTCCGCAATCGTCAGAAATCGCAGCCTGCCGTCGAACCGCGCGGCGGATGTCCAGCTTCCAGGTTGATAGTGGCGGTGTAATAGCTTTGCATGTGCCCCAGAGGCGCGGTCTGCTGGTCGATGGTCAGGGTGAACGGCACTCCCCCGGTCGATGTCCCGGCATAAGTGCGCGATCCCGCACCAACCCCGATCTTTTCGCAGGACATTTCGGTGATAGCGATCCCGCGCAGGCGCAGGGCTCCGGCGATGTCGTAGGGGATTTCTCCGCCCACCTTTGCCCAGTTGACTGAGACAGTGGCGGGCGCGCTGCTTCCCTCTATCGCGACTTCCAGCTGCCCCAGTGTTCCGGTCGCCAACGCAGGCGGCTTTGCTCTTGCAGCCCAGCGGACTCCTGATGCCCGTTGCTTCGTCATCGTTAGCGACGGCTTGCCACTCCCCGCACCGGGCAGGACCGCCAACAGCATGTCGGCGGCAGGACCACTGGCCACGATCTTTTGCCAGTTGGTCCGGCATTCTTCGTCAGCCCAGCGGGCTGCACTGGCATCGCGGCGGATCAAGTCCGCACGGCAACTCGCCAGAAACGTCGTTTCGGAAGTTGGCCGGGTTATCGCTGGAGACGGTGCAGTCGGTCCGGGTGAGGCTGCGCCGGCTCCGCGGGTTACCGATACGGCTTCGCCAAAAGAGGTGCCATTCCACGCAAGCTGCGCCGCGCACTGCCCCTGTGGAGGTGTCCCGGCGCCACACAGCGCGCCCTTGCGCGCGATCTGCACCCTGGCGGGTCGCCCGGCCAGCACCCGGTAGGCCATCAGCGTGTCGGAATAGACCCGGCGGGCGCCGCCAGCCCGGTCGGTTACGAAGATATCAACCCGGGCCTGACCGTCCTTGCGGAACAGTCCCGGACGACCGGTGCAGCTGTAATCGCCTTCGGACAGAAGGTAATCGATCCGGCCGTCACCGGTAAAATCCTGTGCGATCACATAGCGTGCGTCGCCGGGCTTGTCACCGGCAGCGGCGCAGCGGGCATCGAGCCCGTTCATGTGCGCGAGCACCGTCGCGGGAAGAGGCGGTCGGGCCTGTGCCTCAACAGGAGCGGGCAAACTGGACGCGACTGAAAGCAGCGCGGCGATGCAAAGAACAGGCCTGAACATGAGGGAAAGATGCTTGACCGCTTGCAATTACACAAGCGGGTGTTGTGACGCTTCGGAAGAGGCCGCGGGGCTGGTATTGACCGTCTTCGAGACACTTTCCACCCTCGCGAATATCGTAACTTGAGACAGGAGTAGTGCAATGACCGACAAGGCACGCCTGGAAGCGCAACTCGCTGATTTGAAGGCGCGTCTCGGACGGATCGAGCAGGACTCGCCGAACCGTTGAACGCCGATTCTTTGGAACAGGCGGTCGAGATGGAAGACGATGCCTCCCTTGAGGCACAGGGTTTGCTGCTATCTCGCCAGATCGCCTCGGTCGACCGCGCGCTGGAACGGATCGTAGCCGGCACTTATGGTGAATGCGTCCGCTGCGGGGGACAGATCGGTCCAGCCCGGCTGGAAGCGCGACCGGAAGCGGCACTGTGCATCGATTGCGCGCGTCAGGAGCAATGACGGCCTGAACGCCCTCTGCCATTGACGGAGAAGTCCGTTCCTCCGATTAGGCTCCCATGACGGACAGCAATTCCCATCGCGCCTTGCGCGCCGGCAGATTGATCGCGGGCACCTAGCCCCGGACGCCTTTGCGGCTGTCCGGGGTCTGGATATCCGCGCAGGCGCTGCCTTTTTCCTGCATCTTTCAATTCTCGCCATGCTTTCCGAAATGCGGCGTTCGGGGGTGGAACCATGCCATGTCCCGTCACGATTTCCGGCAGGGCGCCGCGCGCCCAGCCACTCGGCGCGCTCGGTCGCCTGCCCATTCGGCTTCCACAGTCAGTTTGCCGCGCGCCCTGTCGAAGCTGGGGCATTGTTCCCGCACCGAGGCACTGTCCCTGATAGAGGCCGGACGGGTGCTCGTTGATGGCAAGCCTGCGCGCAGCGCCAGCCAGCGGGTCGACATGGCCAGCGCCGTAATCACTGTGGATGGCGGCAAGGTTATCGCGCAGGACAAGGTCTATCTGATGCTTAACAAGCCGCGCGGGATCGTCACCACCCGGCGCGATCCGCAGCAGCGCGGCACAGTCTATGATTGCGTGCCGGAAGGACTGCCCTTTCTTTCGCCGGTCGGCCGGCTCGACAAGGCGAGCGAGGGCCTGCTGTTCCTGACCAACGATACGCAGTGGGCCGAACGGCTGATGAACCCCGCCTCAGGCGTGGAGAAGACCTATCACGTCAAGATCGATATCGTCGCGGACGAGCGTTTCGTCTCGGCCCTTGCCGAACCGGTCGAGGATGACGGCGAACGCCTCGGCGCCGCATCGGTCAAGCTGCTGCGCACCTCCGGGCGATCGAGCTGGATCGAGATCGTGCTCACTGAAGGGCGCAACCGGCAGGTCCGGCGCATGGTGGCAGCACGGGGCGCAAATGTTCTCAGGCTGGTCCGGGTGGGGATCGGCGGTGTGTTGCTTGGTGATCTCGGCAAGGGGCAAACCCGGCCGCTGGACCCGGCCCAGCTTGCTCGACTGAGCGACGGGCGGCAGATCGGCTTGCCGCAGGCTGGAACCGGGTTGTCGTAAAGTAGCCGATTTGGGGGTAGTGGTGGGGGTATTCTGACGGATAATGGAAAAATACCCATATAAACCATATAGATAGGGAAATAGGAAGATCCTTCCTCCACCGCCACGCTCACAGTCACCCACGAGATGCGGCTGACCCGCATGGAACGCGCGGTGCGCCTCGTTCACAGCAGCGGCGCTGCGGCCACGGCGCAAGGGGCCGAGCTCACGCTGATCCGGCTGATCGTGAAGGCGCGGGAGTGGTGGGCCCGCATGATTGAGGGCGACCTCGATCCTTCGACCCTGGCCGCACAGGAGGGCGTCAGCGTTTCGTACGTCGCGCGGGTGCTGCGCATTGCATTCCTCGCGCTGCCGTGGTGGACACCGTCCTCGACGGACGGCTGCGCGCCGGGGTCGACAGCAACGCGCTGCTCGATATTCGCGCTATCGCTCCTGACTGGGTGAAGCAGGAACGTGCCTGCATGATCAGGCGGTAGGGCTCAATCCAGTCGTTCGAGTGTGGCGGGATCCTTCTCCCCTCCGAACCAGCGCTGCAAGGCTGCATCAAACAGCTTCTGGTCCGGGTCCGCCTCGGCGAACAGCGTCAGGGATGAGCGCAGCTTTACCGCATCAACCGGGCCAAATACCGCCTCTGGATCCGACGTTTGGAGATCTTGCAGCGCGGTTACGTATGCCAGCAGGCGGGGCCCGAGAACCGGATGCGCCAGATACGCGCGTGCCTCATCCAGCGAATTGATCGCGTAACGAACCGCCATCGCGCTGCGGCCCAGGCCGGCAATCTGCGGAAAGATGAACCACATCCAGTGGCTCGTCTTGCGGCCGCGGGTGATCTCTCCAAGGGCGCGCGCATAGACCGGAGCCTGCGCGCTGACAAAGCGATCGAGATCATATTGCATTGGCAGTGCTCCGGTCTGAATGTCCCCGAGCCTGCAAGCTCAGCTTCAGCCGTCAGCTCTTAGGTGTAACCCATACCTCGACTTGTGCCATGAATTTCCCCGGTGCCGGTTTGCCGACATGGACGCGGTCAGCCGTGACAAGCTCCCCGGATGCAAGATTGAACGAGGCCCATGGCTTGGGCATCCGTCCGAACGTCATCTTCTGAATCGGTTGTCCGGTGGCCGAATTCATGATGGTGGCAATGATACTCATCACCGGGCCGGTACCGGGAGGAGCCGCTTTTCGTCTACGGCTGGACCGCAGGTTTTCCACGTCCGGGCAATACGGCACCTGTCTGCATGTTCCCGGTAGCTCCACCCAGATTGCCCAAGCGATGGGGGGCTAATCGGTTGGTAGAGAGCTTGCTACCTAGAGAGCTACCTAGCGCGAATGACGCGGCTAGGGCTGTGCCCAAGGCACCTTGTAAACAATTGAATTTATTGGAGAAGGTGGTGGACGCACTAGGGCTCGAACCTAGGACCCGCTGATTAAGAGTCAGCTGCTCTACCAACTGAGCTATGCGTCCACAC
>JADLBY010000140.1 GCA_020847445.1 Sphingomonadaceae bacterium
GCATGGCTTCAGAAGATCCCGCGCAGGATGGCAACGGCACAAAAGACCCTCGGCTCGATTCGTTAGACATGCAGCTGAAAATGGTCCGGAAGGCCGAGGCAGAACGTACGGGGCAGGACGTGCCCCCCGCCAAAGGAATGCGGCAGGGGAACCGGGTCTTGACCGAACTGATCGCCGGTCCTGCGGGTGGTGCCTTGATCGGCTGGTTGTTGGACCGGCTCTTCGACACCGCGCCAGCGCTTCTGTTGGTCTGCATGTTCTTGGGCATCGCAGTCGCCTTCAGGAATATATACAGGATTTCGCAGGAGCGTCCGGAGTAGCACCGCTGGTGCGGCAGACGGGCGCTTCGGTCGTATAAACGCGGCCCCGCTTGCGGGGCTGTTGGCATAAGCAGGGTACGGAAAAAGTGGCAGGCGAAGGCGGCAAAATCGATCCGATGCACCAGTTCCAGATTGAGCCTTTGGCGAAGCTGGATCTGTTTGGTTACGACATCTCGTTCACCAACTCGTCGCTGTTCATGCTCGTCGTGCTGGTTGCCATCTGGATTTTCATGGCCGGTGGCATGAAGCGCGACCTGGTTCCGGGCCGCTGGCAAATGGCGGTCGAAGGCGTAACCGGTTTCATCAACAACATGATGAGTTCGAGCATCGGGCCCGAGGGCAAGAAATATGTGCCTCTGGTCTTCTCGCTGTTCATGTTTATCCTCTTCGCGAACTTCATGGGCATGATGCCGATCGGTATCGTTCCCGGCGCGCACGCCTTTACCGTAACCAGCCACCTGACGGTCACCGCAGTGCTGGCGGTGCTCAGCTTCAGCACGGTGCTCGTGGTCGGTTTCTGGCGCCACGGGCTGCACTTCTTCAGCCTGTTCGTGCCGCATGGCACCCCCTGGTGGTTGCTCTGGCTGATCCCGTTTATCGAACTGTTCTCGTTCATGATCCGTCCGTTCAGCCTCGCGCTGCGTCTCTTCGTCGCGATGACGGCGGGCCATGTGCTGATGAAAGTGCTTGCGGGATTTGTGATCAACGGCCTCAATGCCGAGGCGCTGTGGGTCGCGCCGGTCGTCGCCCTGCCGTCATTCATCCTGATGGTCGGCATCACCTTGCTTGAATTGCTGGTGTGCGCGATCCAGGCCTATGTCTTTGCCCTTTTGACCTCGCTCTACATCAACGACGCGGTCAATCTGCACTGAGTTTTTTTACCCGAGTTTTAGTTTTAACAGGAGTTTATATCATGGAAGCAGATGCAGCAAAATTGATCGGTGCCGGCCTCGCAGCTATCGGTGCGGGTATCGCAGCCGGCGGCGTGGGTAACGTCTTCGGTTCGTTCCTTCAGGGCGCACTGCGCAACCCCGCAGCTGCCGACAGCCAGCAGGGCCGTCTCTTCATCGGCTTCGCGGCTGCCGAACTTCTCGGCCTGCTCGCGTTCGTCGTGGCGATGATCCTGATCTTCGTCGCCTAAGAGTTATTTGGGGAGGATACCCCGGCGCATCGACGCCGGGGGGCGCTTCTCCAGCCTGAAACCCTCCATATAGCGAGCGGATCAAATGCCTCAAATCGCCCAGATACTGGAAACCTATGCCTCGCAGTTCTTTTGGATGCTGCTGGTTTTCGGCATTCTCTATTTCGCGATCGGCCGCGGCATGGTGTCGAAAATCGACGCCAATGTCGAAGCGCGCGATCGCAAGATTGCCGATGACCTTGCCGCCGCCGAAAAGGCCCGCGCCGAGGCCGATGGACTGGTAGCAGGCGGTAGCGAGGTATTGAACGCCGCGCGCGGCGAGGCCCAGGCCAAGGCGGCTGCCGCCAAGGCCAAGGGTGCCAAGGATGCCGAGGCACGCCTCGCCAAGGCAGATGCCGAAGTTGCAGCGAAGCTGGCCGCAGCCGAGGCCGATCTGGCCAAGGCGCGCAGCAAGGCGATGGCAGGAATTGAAAGCGTGGCAGCCGAAGCGGCGGCGGATATCGTCGCCAAGGTTTCGGGTGCGAAGGTCAGCGCTGCGCAGGCAGCGACTGCAGTGAAGGCGGTATTGAGCTGATGACACAGGCAGCAGCCCCCAAAGCGATGGCCGCCGAAAAGGCCGTGATCGACGATACCACCGTGGATGGTGCCCCCGTCGTCGCGAATGGCAAGGCGGAAACGCATGCCACGACCGCGGCCCATGCCGCTCCGGAAGGCCATGCGACGCCAAAGGCGCTGGGCATGGATGCCACAATGTGGGTAGCGGTCGCGATGCTTGTAGTGATCGCGCTGTTCTTCTGGAAGAAAGTGCCCGCCATGATCGGCGCGGCGCTCGACAAGCAGATTGAAGGCATCAAGGCACAACTCGACCAGGCGACCAGCCTGCGCAAGGAAGCCGAAGCGATCAAGGCGGATTATGAAGCCAAGGCGAAGCAGGCCGCCAGCGATGCCGAAGCGATGAAGGCGCATGCCGAGGAAGAGGCCAGGCTGATCGTTTCGAAGGCGAAGTCGGATGCAACCGCGCTGATCGCCCGCCGGTCCAAGGCTGCCGAGGAAAAGATTGCCGCTGCCGAGCGCGCCGCGATCGCCGATGTCCGCGCCAAGGCTGCCGCTGCTGCTGCCGCTGCTGCCGAAGCCCTGATTGCGACGCACCATGACGCCAAGGCCGATGCCGGTCTGGTCGATGCAACGATTGCCAAGCTGAATTGATTGGAGTTCCCCTCCCGCGCGCGGGAGGGGAGTTTTGCCTCAAAACCTGATCATGATCCGCCGCGCCATCGCGGGCGACAGGCTGTAAACCCAGCGCAAAATCTTCACCATGCCGACATTGGCTTCCTTGGCGCCCGATTCCATAGCATCGACAATCTGCGACGCGCAGTCTTGGGGGCTCTTCTTCTTGCCGTCGCGTCCAGCGGTCATCTTGGTTTCAACCACCGGGGGCAACACCTCAAGCACATGAATGCGCGTGCCCTTCAACTGCTCTCGCAGCGCCAGCGTATAGCTGCGCAATGCGGCCTTGGTCGCGCAATAGATGGGGCCGCCCGCACGTGGAGCTATCGCTAGCCCCGATGTGACATTGACAATCATCGCTTGTGGCCGTGCCTTCAAACGATCCATCAGCCGAGTGATCAGGTGGATTGGCGCATTGACATTGAGCGCAATGCATCGATCATTGTCGGCAAGATCGGGCGCAGCTTCACGGAAGTCATGATCGCTGCCGACACCCGCATTATTGATGAGAATATCGATTGTGCGCCCCTCAACCGCAGCAATCACCGTATCGACTCCCGATGCAGTTGAAAGGTCTGCCATGACTGTTTCAAACCCCGCAGCCTTTGCAGCCTCCACCCGTTCCGCCGTTCGTCCGGTGACAATCACCGTTGCACCCTTGGCTTTCAATTGCGCAGCCAGTTCCCTACCGATGCCATCCGTTCCGCCGGTCAAAAGGATAGCTTTGCCTGCAATTTTCATGTCCCGATCTTCCTCTGTTTTTGCTTGTCAGTTCTGTTCGCGGGTATAGGCTAATCCCAACAGCAAAGGGGGTAAAGCAATGAAGAATTCGGTATTACTGGCTTTGATCTTGGCGGCTTCCGTGGTCCAATTGCCTGCTGCCAACGCACAGGTCGGCAATGAACAGGATGCGATGCGTCAATATGAGGCGCTGCCGTGGATTTCGGCTCCTTCGGTTCCGGTTGTCGCCAGTCGTGGCACGATAAAGCTGTCGTCGCAGGTCCGTTATCTTGATGCGACTGGTACCAACAAGTTGCTACAATTGACTGGTAATTTGCCCGAGAAAGACAGTTATACGCTGGCCTCAAAAGATGCGAAATGGTTTGCCATCTACTCCTTCAATAGCATCGGCTATGTCAAGGATAACGAGGAAATCGACGCTGACGCTCTGCTGAAGCAGATGAAGGAAAATGATGTTGCGCAAAACGAGATGCGCAAGGAACAGGGGCTTGCCCCTTTGACCACTGTTGGCTGGGCCGTTCCGCCGCATTATGACAATGTCTCGAAAAATCTGGAATATGGGGTAATCCTGTCATCGCCGACAGGGCAGAATATCAACTACCACATGCGCATTTTGGGCCGCCGGGGCGTAATGGATGCGGCGCTGATCACAGGCCAGCAGACGTTGCAGGCCGACCTCGCCGAATTCCGTGAAGCCAATAAGGGGTTTGCTTTCAACGCCGATGAAAGCTACGCCTCGTTCAAAGAAGGCGACAAGGTTTCCGAATATGGTCTGGCCGCTTTGGTTACCGGTGGCGCTGTCGCGGCTGCCGCAAAGGGCGGGTTTTTCAAGCTTATCCTGCTATTCCTCGTTAAATTCTGGAAAATTATCGCGCTTGGCGTGGTAGGTCTTGCCGCGGGTGCGAGGCGCTTCTTCGGCGGTAAGAACAATGATGCGAATGGAGGCTATGCCGAATGAGCTTGGCTGACATCGGGCTTGTGGCATTGTGTGGTGTATTGGGTTTCGGGATTATCTGGCACATGATGGGCAGCCGAAACGAAGACTAGGCGGAAGCGCGGCTCGGCTTTATTGAATTCCAATGTCGAAAGCCGATCGCCCGGACCTTCCCAATGCCGCGTCGCGCTTCAATGAAGAGGCGCAGACCTATGCCGTACGCGGTGCCGACCAGCCCGATCTGGAGGGCGGGGTAGCGGCGATCCGCAATGTGCTGAAAACGCTGCCCGCAAAGCCGGGCGTGTACCGGATGCACGACGCGCGCGGCGACGTGCTCTATGTCGGCAAGGCGCGGGCGCTCCGCAACCGCGTCACCAATTACACCCAGGTCGAGCGCCTGCCCAACCGGCTGCGGCGGATGGTCTCGCTGACGCGCAGCATGACGATCGTCACGACCAACAGCGAGGCAGAGGCGCTGCTGCTCGAGGCGCAACTGATCAAGCGCTATCGCCCCGCCTATAATGTCCTGCTGCGCGACGACAAAAGCTTCCCCTTCATCCTGCTGCGCGCCGACCATGATTTTCCGCGCATCCACAAGCATCGCGGGGCGCGACGGCACAAGGGCGAATATTATGGCCCCTTCGCCAGCGCCGGTTCGGTCAACGTCACATTGAACGCGCTCGAAAAGCTGTTCCTGTTGCGCAGTTGCACCGACAGTTTCTTCAACAACCGGGACCGGCCGTGCCTGCTCTATCAGATCAAACGCTGCTCGGCGCCGTGCGTCGGGCGGATCGACAAGGCGGGTTATGCCGAACTGGTCGCCGACGCGAAAGCCTTTCTGGGCGGCAAGTCGACAGCGGTGCAGGCGAAACTGGCGCGGGAAATGGAAGGGGCCGCCGTGGCCCTCGATTTCGAACGCGCGGCACTTCTGCGCGACCGGTTGCGGGCGCTGACCTTCATCCAGGGGTCGCAGGCGATCAATGCGGCCGGGATTGGAGATGCCGATATCTTCGCGCTCGCGCACAAGCAGGGGGTGATCGGCATCCAGGCCTTCTTCATCCGTGGCGGACAGAATTGGGGGCACCGCGCCTTCTTCCCGGCGCATGTGCAGGACATAAGCGAGGAGGAGGTGCTCACTCTGGTTCTCGCGCAATTTTATGAAGAGGTGCCGCCCGCGCGGCTGTTGCTGCTCGACCGTGCCCTGCCTGAGGCGGAATTGCTGGCTGAGGCGTTGGGCGAACGGGCAGGGCGCAAGGTCGAGATCGCTGTTCCGCAGCGCGGTGACCGGGTCCGGCTGGTGGCACAGGCAAAGCGCAATGCGGAAGAAGCGCTCGACCGGCGGCTGGCGGAAACAACCACGCAGGGCAAGCTGCTGCGCGAGGTCGCCGACCTGTTCGACCTTTCCGAACCGCCGCAGCGGATCGAGATTTACGACAACAGCCATATCCAGGGCAGCAACGCACTTGGCGCGATGGTGGTCGCGGGGCCGGAAGGGTTCATCAAAAACCAGTATCGCAAATTCAACATCAGGCAGGCCGCGACCGACGATGACTATGCGATGATGCGTGAAGTGATGGAGCGGCGGTTTGGGCGGCTGCTTTCGGAAAGCCCCTCCCCTTTAGGGGAGGGGTTGGGGTGGGGGCTGTCAGCAGACCCAGCGTCAGACGGACACGGGCCCCCCC
>JADLBY010000141.1 GCA_020847445.1 Sphingomonadaceae bacterium
GCCGAGGGCGAGGGCGAGACCGGAAGCATGAAAAGCTTCCTTGCCGCATCGACCGAGGCGATCAAGAATGTCGAAAAGGCCCTGAATTCGGGCGGGCATCTTTCGGGCGTCACCACCGGGCTCGACAGCATCAACGCCAAATGCGGCGGCCTCCACAATTCGGACCTTATCATCCTTGCCGGACGCCCCGGCATGGGCAAGACCTCGCTGGCCACCAACATCGCCTTCAACGCGGCGCAACGCTGGCTGCGCGACCGCGAGGACGGCATCGACGAGGCAAAGAGCGTTGGCGCCAAGACCGCCTTTTTCAGCCTGGAAATGTCCGCCGACCAGCTTGCGACGCGCATATTGGCCGAACAGTCGGGGATCTCCTCCGAAGCCCTGCGCATGGGGAAGATCAGCCGCGACGATTTCCGCGAACTTTCGCGCGCCAGCCGCGAGTTGCAGGAATTGCCGCTCTATATCGACGACACACCGGCGCTGACCATCGCCGGTCTGCGCACCCGCGCGCGCCGGTTGCAGCGCAAACACGGCATCGGCCTGATCGTGATCGACTATCTGCAGCTGCTGCAAGGGTCGTCGCGCAGCAGCGACAACCGCGTCAACGAAATCTCCGAAATCTCGCGCGGGTTGAAGACATTGGCAAAGGAATTGCAGGTGCCGGTGATCGCGCTGTCGCAGCTTTCGCGTGCGGTTGAGCAGCGCGAAGACAAGCGCCCGCAACTGTCCGACCTGCGCGAATCAGGCTCTATCGAGCAGGACGCGGATATGGTCTGGTTCGTTTTCCGCGAGGATTATTACGTCGCCGCGCGCGAACCCAAACATGGCAGTGACGACGATGCGAAGGCCACCGAGGATTATGAAAAGTGGCGGCAGGAAATGGAGCGCGTCTTCGGCATTGCCGAACTGATCGTCGCCAAGCAGCGCCATGGCTCGACCGGCAAGGTGCGGATGAAGTTCGAGGCGAAGATCACCCGGTTCAGCGACCTCGCGGATGACAGCTATGTCGATCAAGGGTATGAATGAGGGGTGGGAAGTTTGGCTGGATGAGGTGTTGTGACTGAAGGGCAATGCCTTTGGTTTCACGCAAAGATCACAAAGGGGAAAAAGGGAAACAAGGGCGAGGCCCAAACTCTCCATGCCCCTCCGCCCATCGGAAACATTCGGGCTGGATGAAGGGTGCGCCTTTTTATCTTCTTTATCTTGCTCCCTTTGTGCGAAACAAATTGCACTGGTCGGTCAAAGCAACCCGGCCCCTCAGCTTGTCACAAACCGCGCCGCCAATATATAGTTCAGCGCCTTGTTCGCACTGAGGTGCAGCCCCGATAGCGGCGAGAATGCAATCCCCTCGATCGCGACAATCTCCAGCCCCGCGTCGGCAAGCAGCCCGGTCACTTCGTCGGGCGTCATGAACTTGTGCCAGTCATGCGTTCCGCGCGGCACCTGCCCCAGCCGCTCGGCAGCCTCGACAAGGAACAGTTTCGACGCCGTGGTCCGGTTCGGCGTTGACAGGATCATCAGCCCGCCGGGTTTCAGCCGCGCCGCCAGTTCGGCGACGAACGCAGCCGGATCGACGACATGCTCGATCACCTCCATCGAGCAGACCAGATCGAACCGGGCTTGAGTCTGTGCGGCCAGTTCCCCCGCCCGATAATCGATGGCCAGTCCCGACTGCGCCGCATGCGCCTTCGCCGCCGCGATATTTTCTGCCGCAGCATCGACGCCGGTCACCATCGCCCCCAGCCGCGCCAGCGGTTCGCACAACAGCCCCGCACCGCAACCGACATCGAGCGCGGATTTGCCCGAGAGCGGCTTCATCGCGCTTTCGTCGCTGCCGAAATGCAGATCAATCTGCCGACGGATAAAGCCCAGTCGCACCGGATTGAGCCTGTGCAGCATCGCGCTCGACCCTTTCGGATCCCACCAATCGGCGGCGAGCGCACCGAAATGCGCGGCTTCGCTTGGGTCGATAGTAGCTTTTCTTACAGGAGCGGTGCTTGCTTTTGTCATTTCCTGACCCTATCAGGCCGCCCGTTTGCAACAAAGCCTTAATCGCGGCAAATCGCTTGGGGATTTCATGGCCCGGATCGTAATGAAATTTGGCGGCACTTCCATGGCGGGGACGGAGCGCATCCGCCGCGTGGCGCAGATCGTGAAGCGTCAGGCCGAACGCGGCGACGAGGTGGCGGTCGTCGTCTCTGCCATGTCGGGTGAAACCGACCGGCTCGTCGGCTTTTGCCGCGAGGCCAACCCGCTATATGATCCGGCCGAATATGATGTCGTCGTCGCATCGGGCGAACAGGTCACTTCCGGCCTGCTGGCGATCACATTGCAGGCGCTGGGTTGCAAGGCGCGCAGCTGGCTCGGCTGGCAACTGCCGGTCCACACCGACACCGCGCATGCCAAGGCGCGCATCGGCACGATCGACAGCGAAGAACTGCTCGCCTCGATGGCGGCGGGCACGATTGCCGTCATCCCGGGTTTTCAGGGGCTGACCGATGACAATCGCATCACCACGCTGGGCCGTGGCGGGTCGGATACGTCTGCGGTTGCGGTGGCAGCGGCGGTGAAAGCCGACCGCTGCGACATCTACACCGATGTCGACGGCGTCTACACCACCGATCCGCGCATCGTCAGCCGCGCCCGCAAGCTGAAGGCGGTGACCTATGAGGAGATGCTCGAACTGGCCTCGGTCGGGTCGAAGGTGTTGCAGACCCGCTCGGTCGGCCTTGCGATGAAGGAAAATGTGCGCGTGCAGGTGCTGTCGTCGTTCATCGACGAAAACGCCCCCGGCGCCGATACCATCCCCGGCACGATGATCGTGACCGATGAAGAATTGGAGAAGAGCGAAGTGGAACGCCAGCTGATAACCGGCATCGCCGCCGACAAGAATGAGGCGAAGATCACTTTGACCCGCGTGCCCGACCGCCCCGGCGCGGTGAGCCACATCTTTGCGCCGCTCGCGGAATCGAACATCAATGTCGACATGATCATCCAGAATGTCGGCCGCGACAAGGGCGAGACCGACGTGACCTTCACCGTGCCGCAGGCCGACCTCGCCCGCGCGACCGACGTGCTGCAGAACCAGCGCGAAGCGATCGGCTATAACCGGCTGATCCCCGACACCAAGGTCGCCAAAATCTCGGTCGTCGGCGTCGGCATGAAAAGCCATGCGGGCGTGGCCTCGACGATGTTCACCGCACTCGCCGACCGCAAGATCAACATCCAGGCGATCTCGACTTCGGAAATCAAGGTATCGGTGCTGATCGACGAGGATGAGACCGAATTGGCCGTCCGCGTGCTGCACACGGCTTATGGGTTGGATGCGGAGTGAGCGCTTAGCGAGCTCCGAAGCAGTCTCCTATTACAAAACTTTCGTCACCCCCGCGAAGGCGGGGGCCTATCACCTGACTTCGAAATTTCAGCGGCGGAAGATGGATTCCCGCCTTCGCGGGAATGACGAATTGTGTATAGAACTTTGGCGAACTGACTTGCTCGATCCAAGACGGGGAAGGGATGTCTCTTCACCTCAACTTGACCATAAGAAATGATAGCGGCCAAACCATGACCAAACTCGCCCACCTCATGCATCGCGGCACCGAATTTCTTGGCTGCGACGTCGCCATCCTATGCGGCGCAATGTCGTGGGTTTCGGAGCGCAATCTGGTGTCCGCGATTTCCAATGCAGGCGGGTTCGGGGTGATTGCGTGCGGGGCGATGACGCCCGAATTGCTCGATGCCGAAATCGCGGCGACAAAGGCGCTCACCGCGAAACCCTTTGGCGTCAACCTGATCACCATGCACCCGCAGATCA
>JADLBY010000142.1 GCA_020847445.1 Sphingomonadaceae bacterium
AAGCCCCGGCATATCCGACCGCCACCGCCATCTGGCCGCGTTCGATCATCATCCAGGTTTCGAGGCTGAATGCACTGAAGGTGGTGAAGCCACCCAGAACACCGACGCCGAGAAGCAGGCGGAGCTGTTCGCTCGCACCCGTCTTGACGAGGATGCCAACCAGAAGTCCCATCAGGAAGCCGCCGACGATGTTGACTGTAAGCGTCCACCACGGAAAGCCCGGGCCGAAGCGCGCAAGCATCGTCGCGCCGACAAGGTGCCGCGCGCCAGCGCCGAGCGCGCCGCCGATCATCACAGGGATCAAGGGATTCATTGGCCCCCCTTAGCGGTGTTGGAGGGAGGGGGGAAGGGCATGACACACGCGTCGCCCTTGCGCAGGGGCGACGCGCTTTTTGCACAGCTAGATCAGAATCTGACCCCGGACCACGGTCACGCAGCTTCCGCCCACATGGACGAAGCCTTGTTCGACCCGCACGCGGATTTCGCCGTCGCGGCCGATTTGGCGGCCCTGCCGGGCAAGCCAGGCGTCACCGTCGCCAACTGTACCTGCCCGGATGCGGTGCGCTGCCACGGCTGCATTGCCACTCCCGCAGACCGGGTCTTCAACCAGCCCGTCCGTGAAGAAGAAGGATCGGACAGCGAGTTCACCCGCCGCCGTTTCCGAATAGGCCGTTACGCCCGTCGCCGAATTGCGCGCCAACTGGTCCTTGAGGCGCACAGCATCCGGCGACAGCATTGCAACATCGTCAACCCGCGCGACAAGCCAATGCGGCCCGGTATCGATGACTTCGGCGTCACCAATCAGCCTTTCAGCGCCGAGGATGCCGGCCAGGTCCTCGGCATTGATTGCAGC
The DNA here is from genome assembly GCA_020847445.1 of Sphingomonadaceae bacterium. Taxonomy (GTDB): domain Bacteria; phylum Pseudomonadota; class Alphaproteobacteria; order Sphingomonadales; family Sphingomonadaceae; genus Sphingorhabdus_B. The sequence goes on from JADLBY010000142.1 coordinate 854, forward strand.
ACGTGGCACGAAGCGCGGCAGGCGAAACGAAAGGCCTGCGCCATCGACCGAAACATCCACCAATCCTGCGCCGCATTGCATGACCAGCTTCCCGTCCCTGGGCGCGGCCAGGCCTGCCTCAATCACGGCATGCGCCGTGCCGAGGGTCGGGTGGCCTGCAAATGGCAATTCTTCGGTCGGGGTGAAAATGCGGGTGTGATAGTCGGCGCCCGGTTCGGTCGCCGGAAGGACAAAGGTCGTTTCGGAGAGGTTCGTCCAGAGCGCCACCTGCTGCATCTGTTTGCTCGTCAATCCCTCGGCATCGAGGATCACCGCCACCGGATTGCCAAAGAGCGGCTTGCTGGTGAACACATCGACTTGCGCGAAACGACGCTGGGCAGGCATTTGCGAATCTCCTTGAGGAAGTGGAGACATTGATATATTCATCATCGTAATATTGCAATAATACGATATGAAAATCATGCCAAAGTCGATCCTGGACAAGCAACTCAAGGCCATTGCCAATGCCCAGCGCCTGATGATCCTGGACTGGCTCAAGGACCCAACCGCGCATTTCCGCCCGCAAATTGACGGCGATCTGGTGACGGACGGCGTGTGCGCGCTGCTGATCGGCGAAAAGATCGGCCTCGCCCAGCCAACGACAGCGCAGCACCTGAAATTGCTGGTCGATGCAGGGTTCCTGATCCCGAAGCGGATCAAGAAATGGACATTCTACAGGCGGGATGAAGCGGCTATCGCGGCCTTCAAGGCAGCGGTGGCCCACCAGGTCTAGAGTTTGTCCCGCTGTGCCAGAATCCCGGCGGCGTTATTCCCCGGCCAATTTCATTATGATGTCCCAATGTTCATCACTGACCGGCACGACGGAAAGCCGTGACTGCCGGATGAGCGCAAGATCCGCCAACCGCGGATCGGCTTTCATCTGCGCCAATGTCACGAAGGATTTCACGGGTTTGACCGGCGCGACATCGACCATCACGAAGCGCCCCGCCGGATCGCCCGGATCGGGATAAGCCGTCTTCACGATCTTCACGATCCCGACGATCTCCTTGCCTTCATTGCTGTGATAGAAAAAGGCCGTGTCACCAACCTTCATGGCCTTCAGGTTGATCGCGGCCTGATGGTTGCGGACCCCATCCCAATGCGTGCGGCCGTCGTTGACCATCATGTCCCAACTATATTTGTGCGGCTCCGATTTGAGCAGCCAATGGGCCATGATTCAGTCTCCCGTTTTCGCTGGCGGCGCATGATGCGCGACGAAGAATTTACCGCGCTCTGTCACAAAAACGATCACAAGCGCAATCAGCCCGCAGAAGAAATAACCCGCGTAAAGCGGCACAGTCGTGCCATCAAAGGCGCGCCCGATTGCTGTTCCGAACACCGAAGCGACAATGTTGGCGAGTGATCCTTGCAAGGAACTCGCCATGCCTGCGACCTTGCCCATGTTTTCCATGGCCATTGCCCCGAAATTTCCGGCCATCAGCGAAAACCCCATCATCATCGCCATTTGCAGGCCGATGAAACTCCAAAGAGATTCATGGCCGGACATGGCGACAACCACATGGATGCCTGCGACGCCGGTAAAGAAGAACAGCGCGGCGTGGCCGATCCGTCGCATTCCGTACTTCTTCACGATGACAGCGTTCAGCAGCGAGGCAACTGCCATTCCGCCCGCCATCATCGCAAATCCCGCCGGAAGGAATTCGGGACGGTTGAACGTATGCTGGAAAATGGGCTGAACAGACATCAGGAACCCGAACAGCGCGCAGGAAACAACCGCCATCGCACACCCGTACCCGAGCGACATGCGATCTGTAACGACGGTCCTGGCGCTTGCGGATATGGTCGGGAAAGAAATCGCCGTTTGGTTTTCAGGGGCAAGAGTTTCCGGCAATCGGAACAAGACCCATGTCCAGATAGCCAGCCCGATCAGGGCAAGCGCGCCAAAGATCCAGCGCCAGGGACCGACCGTCAGAACAAGCTGTCCCATAGCCGGCGCCAAAATGGGCGCGGCCATGAACACCATGCTGGCCAGACTCATGACTTGCGCCATCTCGCGCCCTTCAAACCTGTCGCGTACGATCGACGTCACGATGACGCGCGCTCCTGCGCACGTCGCACCCTGGGCAATGCGGGCCACAAGAAGATGTTCAAATGTTGGAGCCAGCGTCGCCGCCAGACTGGTCAGCCCAAACCCGAACAGCGACCACAGGATCAGCGTACGGCGTCCATAGCGGTCCGAAAGCACCCCGACAAAGAGTTGCGAAACGCCAAATCCGGCCAGAAAAGCCGAAATCACGAACGGCCAACGCGCCTCGTCGCCCACACCGAGCGAACTGCCGATGGCCGGAAGCGCGGGCAGCATTGAATCGATCGTGAAGGCGACAATCATCATGATCACCGAGATCAGGATGACGAATTCAATTCGACCGGGATATCGTGTCGGGGGCGCAAGCATGTGCCCGCCCTATGCTGCGGTGCAGGATAACACAAATGCGGATGTGCGGTTCTGCGATGCACGGCATGGCCTCGCTATGATTTGCGCAAAAATTGTTCCAAGGAACTCCTATGGCTCAGTCAGAATCAAATCGCGCCTTGCCAAAGGCTCTGGCCTTCGATGTTTTTGGCACTGTTGTGGATTGGAGAACAAGCATAGCGCGCGAAGTTGCCCCGGTCCTCTTGCGAATAGGTCGGAGCGATGTTGACTGTCACGATTTCGCCGATCGATGGCGGGCCAGATATTTGCCGGCGCTGCTTGCCTCAAACAAGAGCGAGAGCGGATTCGTCAAACTGGACTCGCTTCACCGCACAATGCTCGATGCCCTGCTCCTCGAGCTTGGTGTCGAAGAGAACACGCTGGACGATGCTGCCCGAACTGATCTTGTGCATGCATGGCACCGTCTTGATCCCTGGCCGGATTCCGTCGCTGCCTGACCCGCCTCAAGCAGCGATTTCCGATCGTTACGCTGTCCAACGGCAATATCTCGCTCATGATAAACATGGCGCGCCGTGCAGGACTGCCATGGGATGCCATTCTCGGTGCAGAAATCGCTCAGGCCTACAAACCGGCGAGGCAAGCCTATCTCGCGACCGCAGCCGCGCTCGATATCGCCCCCGAAGAACTCTGCCTTGTCGCGGCGCACCACGGCGACCTTGCGGCGGCGCGTTCAGCTGGGCTCATGACCGCTTTCATTCCCCGCCCCCTGGAATATGGCGGCGCTCCTGCGCCCGATCTGAGCTACAAACAGGAATGGGAATTTCATGCCGACAGCCTGACAGGATTGGCCGATCAGCTTGGATGCTGAGGATTGAAAATCAATCCGCGAAAAGGAGAACAGGCGTTTCAAGCAATTTGCGCACAGCCTGGACATAGCTCGCGGCGTCCCAGCCATCGACGACACGATGATCGCAACTGATCGACAGGTTCATCAGCTTTGCCGCGACGATCTCGCCATTGCGGATGACCGGCCGTTCGATGACGCGGTTGGGTCCAATGATCGCAACTTCCGGCCGGTTGATGACGGGGGTCGTTGCAATGCCGCCCAATGGGCCGAGCGACGTAACGGTCAAAGTAGAGCCTGAAAGCTCTTCGCTTTTCGCCTTGCACGAGCGCGCGGCTTCCGCAAGGCGGACGATTTCGGAGGCAAGCTGCCAGACATTCAT
>JADLBY010000143.1 GCA_020847445.1 Sphingomonadaceae bacterium
CTCCATCGCTGCGATCCCGCCGTCACGAATGTCGGCGACGAACGCCTCGCGATTGGCGAAGGCGGTCTCCGGACCCCACAGGCCGAGGCGCGTGGCATAGGCCAGATTGTTGACGTCTGACGCACCTGTTGCCGAGGCGTAGAGCACGCGTGCCCGCGGCAGGAGGTTCTGTAGGCGCACGCCCGCGATACCCTGCTCCGATCCCTTGACCTTGCCGCGCGATCCTTCTCCGCCAGCAGCATTGGCCATGGCGTGCGCCTCGTCGAACACGATGACCCCGTCGAAATCGTCCCCCGCCCAAGCGAGGATCTGGTCGAGGCGGGTCGCCTCGTTTCGGCCTGACCGCAGGGTTGGGTAGGTCACGAAGAGAATGCCCTCGCGCATGGAGATAGGGGTGCCAAGCTTCCAGGATGCAAGCGGCTGGATGTCGATCGGGAGACCGCCAAGGGCGGCCCAGTCGCGGCGCGCGTCTTCGAGCAGCGCCTCGTTCTTCGAAATCCAGATATGGCGGCGTTCCCCGCGCACCCAGCGATCAAGAATGACGCTCGCAACCTGACGCCCCTTCCCGGCGCCAGTTCCATCCCCGAGGAAGTAACCCTGCCGGTAGGTTTGGCCTTCCGCAGATGCCTTGAGCGAACAGCCCTTGTCCTCTGGCTCGAACCGACCGGGAAGATCGCGCGCATGGGCGCTTGCCGCGTAGATCAGAGTCTCTGCCTGGGCAGCAGACAGCAGCCCCTTGGCAACCAGCCCTTCGGGAAGCTGCGGCACCGCTTCGGGCATCGGTGCGGCAATCGACCCCATGGCGACGGACTCAACGAGCGGCGTTGGATGCTCGGCCGCCCCATCGATCACGATCCTGCTGGGGCGATAAGGCAGATAGTGTCCGACCTGAGGGGCAAGCGGCGCAGGGGTTTCGAGCGACTGGTAGGTGAGCGATCCGATAGCGGTGGCTGCAGGAGTGAGCCTGGCTGATGTCGGCAGCGGCCTGCGCGGCGCGGCCACCAGGCGAAACGGCGCACGAACCGGAAGGCTCGATTGCTCGGTAACAGCCTCCAAGCTGGCTCGAGCCGGCAGAGCATCGACAAGCTCGACCAATTCGCGAAAGCTGCTTGTGCGGATAGTGGCAGGCTCATTGGATCCTTCCACCTTATCGAAGACCAGCAGCCGCGTGGTGATACCGGTGCCATGCTTGACGAACGCACGTTCAACGGCGGCATTGAGCCGCAGCGAGATCGGTCCCTTTAGATCCACCAGGAACTTCGCGCAGTCGAACCATTCGGGCATGATTGCGACCAGCCGGCCTCCCCGCGCCAGACGGTTCCAAGCCGACCGCAAGTGGCGCGAGCCGGTGCGACTATCGTGCCCACGCTCGAAGCCGTGCGAATAGGGAGGGTTCATCAACACGACGCTTGGGGTGATGGCGGGATCAAGCAGTTCGTCGATCAGCTCAGCGTCATGACCGGCCACTCGGGCAGCCGGGAACATGGCATTCAGGCAGTCGCGGCGGAGCGGCGAGATTTCGTTGAGGGCAAGGCGCGAGCCGGCCTTGGCGGCCCAGACCGCGAGCATGCCCGTTCCGGCCGAGGGTTCCAGCACAAGCTCGCCAGTGGCCAGCGCGCAAGCCCGGGCAGCAAGCCAGGCAAGGCGCGGCGGCGTCGCAAACTGCTGCCATTCGATCTGCTCGTCGCTGCGATTGGTCTGGGTCGGCAGTCGGGCATCGAGGGAGCAGAAGAACTGTTCCGCCTCGTCGATCGGGGTCGAGAGCAGGATTTGATCCGATGATTGCAGGTACTGAACCTGCGCCAGCTCAGTAGCTGCGTGAGCGTCACGAACTGACCAACGCCCGAGAGCATCGCTCCCCCCGAAGTGCTCCGTCATGATGCGCGTGACGTCGCTGCGTGAGAGCGCGCGGCCTGCCGCCAGCTCAGAAGCCATGATCTGAGCCGCCATCACAACGACGGGCGGAGATGGTTCATCGAATGCAAAGGCGAGGGAAGAATTGGACATGGGAACCTCCTGACGAGGTCCTGCGGCGGGCAGGCCTCAATCAGCCGAAGGCCCCCTCCCCTCTGCCCGATAGATCAGGTTTTTGGGCAAGCCGCTACTGCAGCTCATCGTTCCAGTCAAAACCAGGCGAGGCCGGTGCTCGCGAGTGGATGACACGATCAGGCGCAGCATAGGCCTTCAGCGCTCGCTCCTCGGCGAGAGCGCCTCCGGCATCATTGTCGATGAACAGGTAGAGCTCGCGCACGCTCTCCGGGATCGAAACCAGACCGAACCGCTCGTTTCCAAGCGTCGCCCAGCACGGGATCCCGAAGAGCTGCATTGCTGACAGGGCGCTCTCGATACCTTCGGCAAGACCCAGACGCCCCTGCACTGCCGGCGCAAGTCTGACGGCACCACAGCCAAGGGTGCCAAGCGCACGCTTGGGCCGCTCGAAACCGGCCAGCTTGCCGCTCGCCACGTCGAGAAATGTCCTGTGTACTGCGATAATGCCCATGTCAGTCGTGACTGCCGCCAACATCGCAGGGATAAATTGAACTGCCCCGCGTGGTCCGAGCGGCGTACGTTCCAGGTAACGGAACTGGTCAGATGCGCGCTGGAGACCGCGCTGTGAGAGATATCGTTCGACGGGACTGTCGGAGATCGCCGAAGCCGATTGCCACAAGCGTCGCGCATTGGGGCTGAAGTCACCATGATTGTGCCGATCGGCGGTAAAGGCGCCAGAACCGTCAAAGAGCTCGCGGCTGCGAACGCCCTGGCGATCCAATGCTGCAATGACGTCCTCATTCGAACATCCGGCGAAGCAATGGAACAGGATGGCCTTTCGCCCCAAGGTCACGCTGAGCGACGGTGTGCGGTCGTCGTGGGCGGGACAGCAGCACATGCCCTTGCCCTGGCGCCATGTTCCGTTGAGGCGTTCGACAATCGTGCGGGCGCGGCGTTCGAGTTGATGACTGTTCTTTAGCTGGGGCATCGACCTTCTCCGGTTGAGGTGCCCTCCCCGTGCAGCCTCCGCTCTGCACCAGCGCCAAAACATTTTCCTACGCCCTATGTTCTTTATATGTTCTCTCTCGATTCGGCTATAGAAGGATCGAGAAATGCCACTGAAAGCCCTGATGATCGGCAGCATTGGCATCGCCATCGCGTTTGCCACTCCTGCCAGCGCGCAAGACCTGCCGGCTCCCCACATGCCCGAAGAAAGTGACAGCCGCTCCGATGGCATCCGGATTGCAGAGGCATCGAACGGGTTCCAGTTGGTCGAGCATGGGCTCTGGCAATCGGCGCAAGCCGCCCCAGCACCAAGTTCGAGCGTTGCAGAACATGGACGGGTCAACCTGCCGTACAGATACGAGCCCAAGGCCAAAACTGCCCCATCCGGGTTTCGGCGGGCGAGCTACCTGCCCCACGTCTATGCGGCGGAAGCGAAGTATTCATTGCC
>JADLBY010000144.1 GCA_020847445.1 Sphingomonadaceae bacterium
CTGCATTTCACGCCTGCGCTGATGGCGGCGTTGGCGGCTGCCGGAATCGGGCATGAGACGCTGACGCTGCATGTCGGTGCGGGCACCTTTTTGCCGGTAAAGGCCGACGATACCGATGCCCACCGGATGCACAGCGAATGGGGCCGGATCGACGCCGCGACCGCCGAACGGCTGAACGCGGTGCGGGCGGCGGGCGGGCGGATTGTCGCGGTCGGCACGACCTCGCTGCGCCTGCTGGAAAGCGCAACCGGCGAAGATGGGCAGGTGCAGCCATTCGAAGGTGACACCGCGATCTTCATCACCCCCGGTTATCGCTTCAAGGCGGTCGACGGGCTGATGACCAATTTCCATCTGCCCAGATCGACGCTGTTCATGCTCGTCAGCGCCCTGATGGGGCTGGAGACGATGCAATCAGCCTACAGGCACGCAATTGCGGAAGGTTATCGATTTTACAGTTATGGGGATTCCAGCCTGTTGCTGCCGTAAACAGTGGCGTAAAAATAGGGACAGTCCCTATTTAATCAATGCCCCTTCAACTCGTCCCCGGTCAGGCGCACGACGTGCAGCACGTTGGTCGAACCCGGCGTGCCGAAGGGCACCCCCGCCATCATGATCAGCCGCGCGCCCGCGCTGCCCAGATGATAGCGCAGCGCCATGCGCTTGCCCTTGGCGACCATTTCCTCAAAGCTGCCGATATCCTTCGTCGTGACGGCAAAGGCACCCCATAGCAGGCCAAGGCGGCGCGCGGTCGATTTGGACGCTGTGAGCACCAGCACCGGCACTGCAGGCCGCTCGCGCGAGATGCGGCGCGCGGTCGAGCCGGAGGAGGTGAAGCATACGATCGCGCTGGTTTCGACCGTATCGGCAATCCGCCCGCTTGCCTCTGCCAGGGCGTCGGCGGTGGTGGGGTCGGGGCGCGTTTCGGTAAAGTGGATGCGCTTGAAGAAATCGGGGTCGCTTTCGACCTGCTGCGCGATCCGGTCCATGATCGAAACAGCCTCGATCGGCCAGGCGCCTGCCGCGGTTTCCGCTGACAGCATCACCGCATCGGCGCCGTCGTAGATCGCGGTCGCCACGTCGGATACTTCGGCGCGGGTGGGGGTGGGGGCGACGATCATCGATTCGAGCATCTGCGTTGCCACCACCACCGGCTTGCCCATCTGGCGCGCGGTCGAAACGATCTTCTTCTGCAGCGGCGGCACCTGTTCGGGCGGCAGCTCGACGCCCAGATCGCCGCGCGCGACCATCACGCCATCGGCAAGCTCCAATATCTCTTCAAGGCGATTGATTGCGGCTGGCTTTTCGATCTTGGCGAGCAGGGCCGCCTTGCCGCCGATCAGTTTCTTGCCCTCCGCCACGTCTTCGGGGCGCTGGACGAACGACATCGCCACCCAGTCGACCCCCTGATCGAGGGCAAAGGCAAGGTCCGATCGGTCCTTGTCTGTAAGCGCCGCAATCGGCACCACCACATCGGGGACATTCAGCCCCTTGCGGTCCGACAGCATTCCGCCAACCTCGACCCGCGTATCGATATGGTCGGGGCCGATATCGGTGACCCGCAGCACCAGCTTGCCATCGTCGAGCAGCAGGCGCGCATCGATTTCGAGTGCGGCAAAGATTTCGGGATGCGGCAGGTGCACGCGGTGCGCGTCACCGGCCTTTTTGCTGGTATCGAGCCGGAACGGTTCGCCGGTCTTCAATTCCACCTTGCCGCCCGCAAAGGTGCCGACGCGCAGCTTTGGCCCCTGCAGGTCGACCAATATCGTCGTCGGCCGGTTATAGGCCTTTTCGAGCGTGCGGATATTGGCGATCAGCTTTGCCTTGTCGGCCTGTTCGCCGTGGCTCATATTGACGCGGAAGGCGTCAGCACCGGCGCGAAACAGCTTCTCGATCATCTCGGGCGTGTCGCTGGCCGGGCCCAGCGTGGCGAGAATACGGACCTTGCGCATGCGCGGCTTGTGATATTGCATCGGGGAAGGCTCTTTCGCGCTCTGGATTTTCTCTGTCGCGATCCCCATAACGGCCTGAACAGCCAACGGGAAGGGAGCATAGCTATGCAAATCAGCGATCAGGCAGCCGCAGCCGCCTTCCGCAGGCTGGTCACACACCTGCAGCATCGCCACGATGCCGAGAATATCGAATTGATGGGGCTTGCCGGTTTCTGCCGCAACTGCCTTGCCGACTGGGTGATGGAGGCGCAGCCCGGGCTGACGAAGGAAGAAGCACGCACCCTGATTCACGGCATGCCGCCTGCGGAGTGGAAGGCGAAATATCAAGGCGAGGCGACGGCTGAACAGCTCCAGCGCATGCAGGAAAGCATGGCCAAGAATGCGGCGCATAGCTAGGTTCGTAAACTGGTAATGGAGGGGACATGATGATGAGGCACGCAATTCTGGCCGTGGCCATTCTGCTGGCGGGCACGCCGCTATCGGCCCAGAAGGCTGACACCACCTATATCCATGCCGGGCGACTGCTCGACCAGCCGGGGCAGGCTCCGCGCGGTGCCTCGACGATTATCATCCGCAACGGCAAGGTTGCCGAAGTGCGTGACGGCTTTGTCACGCCGGAGGCGGATGCGCGCCTTGTGGATCTCAAATCGCAATTTGTCCTTCCCGGACTGATCGACATGCACGTCCATATTTCCAGCGATGACGATCTGTTGCGCAGCCGCCTTGAAGCGTCAAGCCGCGATGTCGAGGATGTGTTCGTGATCGCGCAGGGCAATGCCCGAAAGACGCTTGAGGCAGGATTCACAACGGTTCGCGACCTGGGCGGCGACGGACGTACGACGGCAACCCTGCGCGATGCGATCAACAATGGTGCGATTGTCGGTCCGACGATCATCCCCGCAGGCACGATGATATCGGTGACCGGCGGTCATGGTGGTGTCAACGGCATGAACCGCACACTGACCCACGCGATCGCTGCTGAACGCAGCAATGTCTGCGATGGCGCGGATGGCTGTGCCAGCGCGGTGCGCGCACAGATTTCGGTCGGAGCAGAGGTCATCAAATTTGCCGCGACGGGCGGGGTTCGTTCGAATGTCGCGGGTGGGCTTGGCAAGCAGATGACCGACGCCGAGATGAAAGCGATTGTCGATACCGGTCACAGCTTTGGCCGCAAGGTTACCGCCCATGCCCATGGCAAGGAAGGTATCGACGCCGCGCTGCGCGCGGGGGTCGACAGCATCGAACATGGCAGCTTCATCGATGATGAAACCGTGAAACTGTTCAAGGCGGAAGGGGCTGCGCTGGTTCCGACTGCCGTGGCGCCGATTGCCGCCTTGGCACAGGCGCGCCGCGGTGATGCGCCGGGGCCGCAACTCGCCAAGGCCGAGGAAGCCGCCGCCGCCCATGCCGCAAGCATGGCGCGCGCGATCAAGGGCGGTGTACGCATCCTGTTCGGTACCGATAGCGGCGTCGCCCCGCATGGCGACAATGCAAAGGAATTTGCCCTGATGGTCGGGGCTGGCATGTCTCCGGCACAGGCAATCAAATCCGCGACCGCCGATAGCGCCGCCGAACTGGATCGCCCGATTGGCGCGATTGTCCCCGGCCGGGATGCCGATATCATCGCCATCGACGGTGATCCGCTTGCCGATGTGCGTGCACTGGAAAAGGTTGAATTCGTGATGCGGCGCGGCGTGGTCCACAAGCTGGGTGGAAAGCGCCAGCCCTTCCCGCCCGAATGAACTAAGGCTTGGCGCAGCACCGGCACAGCGGCTAATCGCAGCCGGTACCGATTCGGGGCCCTTGGTCCTGCCAGACACCACAGGAGAATAGAATGTCCGAAGGCAATATCGCCGCCGACCAGTTGCGCCTTTTCATCGAACGCATCGAGCGTCTGGAAGAGGAGAAAAAGGGCATCGCCGACGATATCCGCGACGTTTACAGCGAAGCGAAGAGCCAGGGCTATGACACCAAGATCATGCGCCAGATCGTTCGCCTGCGCAAAATGGAAACCCATGACCGTCAGGAAATGGAAGCCATATTGGAAACGTACAAGTCGGCGCTGGGATTGGCTTGATTCCAAAGCCTTTCGTCATGCCGAACTTGTTTCGGCAAAACATGCAGGGCTTGAAACCGGACGACAGCGCGTTATCCTGAAACAAGTTCAGGCTGACGCAGCCTTGCCAAGAAGGAGCCCCCAATGCTGATGACCACCACGACCACCGTTGAAGGCCGCCCGGTCGCCCAATATCTGGGCGTTGTGACCGGCGAGGTCATTGTTGGTGCGAACATCTTCAAGGATCTGTTCGCCAGCGTGCGCGACATCGTTGGCGGCCGTTCGGGCGCTTATGAAAACTCCCTCCGGGACGCCCGCGCAACCGCGCTCAAGGAACTGGCCGAAGAAGCCCGCGCGCTGGGCGCAGACGGCGTGATCGGCATCGATCTCGATTATGAAGTGCTGGGCCAGCAAGGCTCGATGCTGATGGTGAGTGCAAGCGGCACGGCGGTGAAGCTGGGATGATTTCGCCAAGACGGAATAGGTGAAAGAGGCAAGAGGCAAAGGGGGGGGCGGGTAAGAACTACCCCCTCATTCTCTCTTGCCTCCTTTACATTTTTCGACTCCTCACATCTTTGACAGCGGTTGCCTTTTCGGCCTTCGCTGATGTAAAGGCGCGCCTTCAAACCGTCTCAGCCGCAAGAAGAAAAGACCCATGGCAGGCCATAGCAAATTCAAGAATATCATGCACCGCAAGGGCGCGCAGGACAAGAAGCGCTCGGCGATGTTTTCCAAGCTTTCCCGCGAAATCACCGTCGCGGCAAAGATGGGGATGCCCGACCCGGACATGAACCCGAGGCTTAGGCTCGCGGTCAACGCCGCCAAGGCGCAGTCGATGCCCAAGGACAATATCCAGCGCGCGATCGACAAGGCCGCGGCAGCGGGCGGCGAGGATTATGAAGAAATCCGCTATGAAGGCTATGGCCCGGGCGGGGTTGCCGTGATCGTCGAGGCGCTGACCGACAACCGCAACCGCACTGCGACCAATGTGCGCACCGCGTTCAGCAAAAATGGTGGCAATCTGGGCGCATCGGGCGCGGTCAGCCACGGCTTTGATCGCATGGGCCTGATCACCTATCCGGCGAGCGCAGGCGACGCCGACGCGGTGTTCGAAGCTGCACTCGAAGCAGGCGCCGAGGATGTCGAAAGCGGTGAGGAGGAACATAGCATCTGGACCGCGATGGATGCGCTGCACGAAGTTGCCAAGGCACTCGAAGGGTCGCTGGGCGAGGCCGAAAGCGCCAAGCTGGCCTGGAAGCCGCAGACGCTGGTCGAGGTTGACGAAAGCAATGCCGCGACGCTGCTCAAGATGATCGATGCGCTGGAGGACGACGATGACGTCCAGACCGTCTGGGGCAATTATGACGTTTCCGACGAGGTGATGGCGAAGTTGGGATGATCTTCTCCCCTCCTGCAAGCGGGAGCGGCTGGGGGTGGGCCTGCGATTTGAACATCGCATGTTCGCCTTCGGCTCATCCCACCCCAACCCCTCCCGCCTGCGGGAGGGGCTTGTCGACATGATCATCCTCGGCCTCGACCCCGGCCTGGGCACCACCGGTTGGGGTATCATCGCAAAAGAAGGCAGCCGCCTCAGCCATATCGACAATGGCGAGATTGCGACCGACGCGAAGCTGCCGCTGGCGAACCGGCTGGTCGCGATCGACGAGAAATTGCGCGCTGTGATCGAGCATTTCAAACCCGATTGTGCGGCGGTCGAGGAGGTGTTCGTCAACAAGAACCCGCAATCGACGCTGAAGCTGGGGCAGGCGCGCGGCGTGGTGCTGCTGGGCGCGGCGCGCGGGCGCATCCCCGTCACCGAATATGCCGCACGGCTCGTCAAGAAATCGGTCGTCGGCACCGGCAAGGCCGACAAGGACCAGATCGCCGCGATGCTGCGCGTGCTGATGCCGGGCCTCAAACTGGCGGGCGAGGATGCGGCGGATGCGCTGGCGGTGGCCGTGACGCATGCGCACCATATCCGGGGCTAGGTTCACGCCTTGTTCTCTTTTGCTTGCCGACATGCGCGTGGCAAGCTAACCCTTTCGCATGATCGCGAAACTTTATGGCCGCATCGACGAAACGGGCGTGGATAGCCTGGTGATCGACGTGAACGGCGTCGGCTATCTGGTGCAGGCGAGCGCGCGGACGCTCGCGGTGCTGGGCGGTGCGGGCGATTTTGCGACCGTGTTCACCGAAATGCTGGTGAGCGAGAATGACCAGCGGCTGATCGGCTTTGCCAGCCGCGAGGAACGCGACTGGTTCCGCCTGCTGATCGGCGTGCAGGGCGTGGGGGCGAAAGTGGCGCTCGCGATCCTCTCCGCGCTGGAGGCCGACGACCTGACGATCGCGATTGCCAATGGCGACAGCGCGATGGTCGCACGCGCGAACGGCGTGGGGCCAAAGCTCGCCAGCCGCATCGTCAACGAATTGCGCGACAAGGTCGGCGCGATGGCGGGGATCGGCGGCGGCGCAAAGCTGGCGGCGGCGGGTGCCAAGGGCGGCCATGCGTCGGACGCAGTGTCCGCACTGACGGGGCTGGGCTTCAAACCCGGCGAGGCGCAGGGCGCGGTGGCACTGGCGCTGGAGGAATTGGGCAGCGACGCGACGCTGGATGGGCTGGTCAGGCTGGCGTTAAAGAGGGCGGCGCGGTGATGTTAAAAGAAACTTTCCTTTCTGAGGACAAGGATGTGCCCGATCGAATCGAGCACGGCTGCGATATCATCGTCAACGATGACGGAGAAATCGAACAGTATTACAATTATTTGGTTTACTATTTCAGTGGCGTTGGCTTTGGGCTTTGGGCTCGGACTTATTTGGACGATTTGGGCCACGTTACATTACACGGTTTTGCCAGCGAGCAAGGTAAGCGCTCTATTGGCCGTGAGGCTTTTGAAACGGAAAAGGGGCGCGCAATTGTACAATATCTTCAACGCAGATATGGCGAAGTAAGGCTTGGAGTTGTCGATCCTTTTGTTTTCCCACGTGATTCATGACTGACAACCCCCACCTCACCCCCATGCGCAAGCCCGAGGATATCGACGCCGCGTTGCGCCCAAAAAGCCTCACCGAATTTATCGGGCAGCAGGCGGCGCGGGAGAATTTGCGGGTGTTTATCGAGGCGGCGAAGGCACGCGGCGATGCGCTTGATCATGTGCTGTTTTTCGGGCCGCCGGGGCTGGGCAAGACCACGCTGGCGCAGATTGTTGCGAAGGAATTGGGGGTCGGATTCCGCTCGACCTCCGGCCCCGTCATCGCCAAGTCCGGCGATCTCGCGGCGCTGCTCACCAATCTGGAGGAAGGCGATGTCCTTTTCATCGACGAAATCCACAGGCTCAATCCGGTGGTTGAGGAAATCCTCTATCCGGCGATGGAGGATCGCGCGCTCGACATCATGATCGGCGAGGGGCCGTCTGCCCGGTCGGTGCGGATCGATTTGCCTGCCTTTACGCTGGTCGGTGCGACCACGCGGCAGGGGCTGCTGACCACGCCGCTGCGCGACCGGTTCGGCATTCCGGTGCGGCTCAATTTCTACAATCATGATGAGCTGGAACTGGTCGTCACCCGTGCGGCGAAGCTGCTCGACCTCGAAATCGCCGCTGATGGCGCGCGCGAAGTGGCGAAGCGGTCGCGCGGCACCCCGCGTATCGCCGGTCGCCTGCTGCGCCGCGTGCGTGATTTCGCCAATGTTGCGGGGGAGGCGATTGTGACTGCAAAGATTGCCGACGCCGCGCTCAACCGGCTCGAGGTTGACAGCCTCGGCCTCGATGCGATGGACCGGCGCTATCTGATGATGATCGCCGATATCTATCGCGGCGGCCCGGTGGGGGTCGAGGCACTGGCGGCGGGGCTGTCCGAGCCGCGCGACACGATCGAGGATGTGGTCGAACCCTATCTGCTGCA
>JADLBY010000145.1 GCA_020847445.1 Sphingomonadaceae bacterium
GACGAGGAGGAAACGGCCATCGAAGATGCCATCGACCATCTTCGCAATCTGCCGAACTACAATTTCGTCGCACTGACACTGGCTTCGTCGGTCGATGAGGAAACCATCGCCGAAGTCTTCGTGCGCATCAACGGCAAGGGCAAGGCGCTCAACCAGGCCGACTTCATCATGACGCTGATGTCGGTGTTCTGGGAAGATGGCCGTGTCGAGCTGGAGAACTTCTCGCTCCGCGCCACAGTCCCGAGCGAAGGGCAGGCGTCGCCATACAACCATTTCATCAAGCCTTCGCCAGACCAGATGCTGCGCGCCACCGTAGGGCTGGCGCTGAAGCGGGCGAGGCTTGCCAATGTCTACAGCGCGTTGCGCGGCAAGGACGCGGCGACCGGCGTAGACAATCCCGACAAGCGCGAGGGGCAGTTCACCCTGATGCGCGAAGCGCAGACGGCGGTTCTGAACCTCGCCAACTGGCACCATTTTCTCGATGCGCTCAAGCTGGCGGGATACCGTGGGCAGAAGATGGTCAGCTCGGAAGCGGCCATCATCTTCAGCTATGTGCTCTACCTCATCGGCATCCGGGACTACGGCATCGACCGCACCCGGATGCGGCAGGCCATCGCCGAATTCTATTTCATGGCATCGATGACGGGGCGCTACACAAGTTCTCCCGAAACCCGGTTCGAAGCCGATCTTGGCCAGGTCCGCGATCTGGCAAGTGGCGAAGTGTTCGTCGCGAAACTCCGCGAGATTTGCGATACGACGCTGACCAATGATTACTGGGAAATCACGCTGCCCAGCCAGCTCGCCACCTCGGCAGCGCGCAGCCCAACGCTTTTCGCCTATCAGGCTTCGCTCATCATGCTCGATGCGCCCGCGCTTTTCAGCCCGCTCAAACTTGCGGCCATGGTTGATCCGGCGATCAAGGGATCGAAAGCAGCGCTGGAACAGCACCATCTGTTCCCGCGCGCATATCTCGAAGCTCAGGGCGTCACCGATCTGAAGCTGATTAATCAGATTGCCAATTTTGCGCCGGTTGAATGGCCGGACAACATCAAGATCGGGAAGCAGCCCCCGGCGGAATATGTCCCGGCGCTCGATGCCCAGATGACGGCTGCGGAACGGGAGCGTGTGTACGGGTTGCACGCCCTGCCGCACCTCTGGTGGGAACTGCCCTACGATCAATTCCTGGTTGAGCGTCGCCTTCGAATGGCGCAGGTCGTCAGGCGCGCATGGGAGCGGCTGCGCGGTGACGCAGTCATCGAAGCCGTGTCGCCGCCCTCGGTTGCCGAGCTGATTGCGGGCGGCGAAACTGGGGCCGTCGAGTTCAAGTCAACGCTCCGCATCAATCTGCACACGGGTCAGCCCGACGAAAAGATGCATCTGTCGGCGCTCAAGACCGTTGCCGGGTTCCTCAATGCCAAGGGCGGCACATTGCTGATCGGGGTGGCGGATGATGGCGAGATTATCGGGATCAGTGCCGATGGTTTCCCGAACGAAGACAAGATGGGACTGCACCTCGTCAATCTCATCAAGGACCGGAT
Source organism: Sphingomonadaceae bacterium (assembly GCA_020847445.1). GTDB lineage: Bacteria > Pseudomonadota > Alphaproteobacteria > Sphingomonadales > Sphingomonadaceae > Sphingorhabdus_B. The sequence goes on from JADLBY010000145.1 coordinate 1,539, forward strand.
CGGGGAAATTTTTCTGCCCTATGTCCATCCCCACTTCGATGACCAGCAGGGGGAGCGGGTTCTGATTGTCAGGTGTGAACCTGGTCCGAAAGCCGCCTTCCTCAAGGATGGCAAGGAGCAGCGGTTCTTCGTACGCGGCGGAAACGCCACCACAGAGCTAGTCGGCGCGGCGATTACCGATTACATCAATCATCGTTTCTAGGGTTGGTATAGCAATGCAGCCGTTCGGCGATGATTTGGCGATCCCGGCTGGTGCGACGCAAGCGGCCTCCCGTGGTGTGTTCGAACTCGGAATAGTCGAAAATGACGATGTCTATTCCATGCTGGGGAAGCACTGTGCGTCGAAGCTCATCGTAGCGGCGCCGTTGTTGAGCGCGTGACAGCCCTGACACCGTTTGGCGTTTGTCAAAATGCGCGACCGGCTTCGAATGCTGGATCTCATGGAATTCGATTACGAGTTTTCGCGCTGGATAGAACGCGTCGACCGGTAGCGGTGATCTGCGGCCCGTCGATCCGGGATCGCCCGTCAGGAATGGGAACCTATGCTGGCGGATGGCTTGTTCCCTGAGCACCTTATCGCATAGCCCGATAATCCATGCTTCATCGCTGTTCCCGCGTGGCGCAGTTTGAAGGGCGCGGATGCGCGGAAGTGATGTCGGCGCGGGCTTTTCGGACAGCGTGAGCGATGCCAGCACGTCGCTCATGTCGCTATGCTCGGCGCTGCCAAACGGGACTTCCCACTTTTCGTAATGCGCGTGCCAATTGAGGTTCGCTCGCCTCAGTGCCGCACGGAAGGTCTTCGGATCGATGCCTGCAGCCCGAGCTAACTCTGCCGCCGTCACCGTGCGTGGCAAACTGGCAGCGCTCATGGCGCGAAAGTCGCAAGAATGGCTCGGCCATGTGCTTGGATTTCGTCATCGTGAGGCCAGGTCGATATCCATTCCCGATAGCTTCCAGCTTGGAAGCGTACATCGTCGCCGTCCACGGCTGAGGCAAAATCCGCTACCTCCTGCCGATGTCTCGCGTGATCGCTTTCAGGTATGGCTTTGCCTTCACGAGAGGCTGGCTCGGCGAAGATGTAGTAAAGTGCGGCGCTCCGGTTTCGTCGTCCAGCTTCCGTCACAAGCCCAAAGGCGTGCTTGACCAACTGGGCTGCGTCGAGGTGACGAAATTGCGTCGCTCCGGAACGCAACTTGTCGCGCATTTCCTCGTAACGGCGCATGTTGTTCCCCCAAACCGGTCGATCATAGGCTGAGGACAGCGAAAAGGACTTTTTGTCACGGAACGGTTCGAACCGCTTGCTTTCGATCCCGATCAGCATCTTCGGCGTCTGAACAACCGCATCCAGCCAAGGATGGCGTCCGCCTGCCCACGGAAAGCGTGCGGTAAACTCCACGTCCACCACCTCCACAGTGTCGCTGGCGTCGATTCCCGGAAGTGAGGGGAAGCGCGACGGGCGGGAGATGAACCAACCGAAGGAGTTAACGGCTAGGGCGGCGGAACTTTCTGGACTCTGAATTTTGCCGGACTCTATCTCATTTCCGCCAGCCGCAGCAAATCGATCCAATACATGTTCGACTGGAACACCGGGAAGAAATCCTGCCAAAGTCAACGCGGACCCGTTGCCATCATCCGCGTTTTGACCGCGACTATGCAAAGCTCAGTTGTCCTCAATCAGTCGCTTGGCTCAACCGCTGTCTGGAGACCTCGGCCACGTGCTTCGACTGCTGCCTGAGCCAGGAAATCCTCGATGGCGGCAACGGAGTGTTGACGACATAGGTTGAGGGCTTCGACTTCCGTGAGGCAGTCGATCCCGTAGCCGAATTGGCTTTGCCAGAGGTCGTCAAGTGTTTGGCCATGCTGCTCCCATAGCACAATTCGGGTTGCGGGCTGCAATGAAATTATGCGTGCATCGCGGCTTTCGGTCAGGGTCGTGATCGCGATGACCTCTCCGCCCCGTGCCTCGACGTAGCCGCGCAGGTTGGCAAGAGTGCCGCCTAGGCCGACGTGGTCGTCCACGAGCACATAGTTTGCGCCCGGTTGGACCTGCCCTTCAAACGTCGCAGGGGTGACCAGCCGCTGGAATGCCGGAGCACGGGTATGGCCGACCTTGTTCGTCTGGACAATTTCACCGGCAATCACCGGCAATCCAAGCCTGCTGCCCAGAACCTGGGCCATAGCATCCGGGATTGCGTTGAAGCCGGTCAATTCGTCAGCGACCACCGGCAGAAGAAGGGTAGGGCGGCCTGCCATCAGTTCCTTGATGCGAGCCAACCCGTCGGGAGAGAGGAGGTCCGCAGCCAGCATCAGGCCTGCGTTTGCATCACCGCTCTTTGCCGCGGCGTATCCTGGGTGGCTGTCACGCGTGCGGACGTCTGTGTGGATGACCACATCAGGAAAGTTCGCAGGCCAAGGTAGCCGGGTAGGAAATTCGTCATTCATCGGCTCAACATGCCTATAGGCTTTCTGAAAGGCCAGCACTGGATCGTGCACCAGCGTGAACCGCAAGGCGAAGGCTGATTCGTGCGCAAGCATCGCTAGGTGTGGCGCAAATATCCGCCGCTTGTGCGCAAATTTAGCGGCATGACGCCGCATCTGCTCAGATCGCATCACAAAAATTCCGCCTAAAGGCGTCCCATGTTTGCGTCCGCCGTCTTCTCTACTCTTCCGTATCCGTGCCTATCCGTCCGCAAGTTATTCTATCCGTATCTACGCAGACCGGATCAGGGTCTGCGAATTCTGTTGCACCGGATGCCTCATAGCGAGATTTTTGGATCAGGGGGCACCAGTAACTGCCAATGAATGGAAGCAAATCCCATGTCCAACCCTGACAAGATCATCCGCCTAAAGACTGTTCTCGCCCGCACCGGCCTGTCCCGCTCCACCATGTATCGCAAAATCGCAGAGGGGACTTTCCCGTCTCAGGTGAAGATCAGTGTTCACGGCGCGGGCTGGCGGGAATCCGCCGTGAACCGCTGGATCGATGATCCGGTCTCGTATCGGAATGAGAGCGCGGCGCTGTGACAGCGCCGCCTTCGGTCGAGCCGATCTGCGTGAAGGTCAATGACGCTGCGCGCATGATCGGCGTCGGTCGTACCAAGCTTTACGAACTGATTGCATCGGGCGAGATTCAGGTCATCAAGCTCGGGAAATCGACCCGTATCACTACTGCCAGTTTGCACGAACTGGTCATGCGGCAGCGCGAGCCGAAGTAGGCTCGGCTGCCGACGTATTCGCCGCTGGTGTGCGATTGCTCAGATAATCCGCCCATTGCATCATCAGGCTGCGGCGCTTCTCAAAGAAATCGGTTCGGCGGTAGGCCGCTTCGACCTTGTTGGGCAATTTGTGGGCGAGGGCCTTGTCAGCGACCTCCTTGGGGAAGTCGGTGCACTCGGCGGCCCAGTCCGTGAAGGTGGATCGGAAGCCGTGCACGGTGATGCTCGCGAAACCATCGTCGCGCAGAAGCTTGGTCATGGTCATGTCGCTGATCGGCTTCTTCCCGTCGTTGGAAAAGACCAAGCCCGTATCGCTGGTCCGCTCATCCCAGCGTTTGCGCAGCAATGCCAC
>JADLBY010000146.1 GCA_020847445.1 Sphingomonadaceae bacterium
AAGGCGGCGCAGATCACCGCCGACGACATTTTCAACGAGGCCGAGCTGATGCTCTCGGTCTTCATCCGCAACCCCCAATTCCAGAGCCAGACCAAGGACCGGCTGACCAGCCCGGAGGCGGCGCGGCTCGTCGAAAATGCGGTGCGTGACCATTTCGACCATTTCCTTGCCGACAATATGGAGCGCGGCAAGGCGATGCTCGGCTTCATCCTCGAAAAGGTCGAGGACCGGCTGAAGCGCAAGGCCGAGCGCGAGGTGAAGCGCAAGACCGCGACCAGCGGCAAGAAGGTGCGCCTGCCCGGAAAGCTGACCGACTGTGCCTCGGACGATCCCAACGGCACCGAACTGTTCATCGTTGAAGGCGACAGCGCGGGCGGCAGTGCCAAACAGGCGCGCGACCGCAAGACGCAGGCGATCCTGCCGATCCGCGGCAAAATCCTCAACGTCGCCTCGGCCACCAACGACAAGATTCGCGCCAATCAGGAAATTGCCGATCTCGGCCTCGCTTTGGGGTGCGGCACGCGCAAGGATTGCGACCCGGACAATCTGCGCTACGACCGGATCATCATCATGACCGACGCCGATGTCGATGGCGCGCATATCGCGACCTTGCTGATGACCTTTTTCTTTCAGGAAATGCCCGCGATCGTCGAGCGCGGCCATCTCTATCTCGCGCGCCCGCCGCTTTACCGGCTGACGGCGGGCAGCCAGAGTGCCTATGCGCAGGACGACGCGCACCGCGCCGAGCTCGAGGCGACCCAGTTCAAGGGCAAGAAGGTCGAGGTCGGCCGCTTCAAGGGGCTGGGCGAGATGAACCCCGGCCAGCTGCGCGAAACGACGATGGACCCCAAAACCCGCTCGCTGATCCGCATCACCCTGCCGCACGAATATCAGAAACAGGCGGCGGTCAGGGAACGGGTCGACCAGTTGATGGGCAAAAGCCCCGAAGCCCGCTTCCGTTTCATCCAGGAACATGCGACGACATTGGATGAAGAAGCCATCGACGCCTGAGGAGAACATCATGCGTATGTTTCGGACTATCGCCCTCTTATGCGCCCTGCCGCTTTCGATGACCGCCAGCGAGGCGCTTGGCGAAGAACCCAGGATCGTCACGGAATTGGCTCCGGAATCGACATTCAACATGCGGGTCGAGCAATTGGTGCCGGTGCTGAACGGGCAACTGGAGCCCAGCGCGCTTTTCACCCCGAGCTTTCTGGCCGCTGTTCCTCCCGCACAATTCAAGGCGTTTTCGGACAGCTTTGTGCAGCAATATGGCAAGGCGCTGTCGGTCCAATCGGTGCAACGCAATGGGCCGAACAATGCCTTACTTAAGATTGAATATGAAAAAGCGGTCGCAACAATCGAACTAACAACTGAAGTCTCTCCGCCATTCAAAGTGGCTGGGCTGCTGGCCAGAGGCTTTGAGGTCAAAGGCGATACTGTCGAGAAGGTAACAGCGGACATGGCCGCGTTGCCGGGCACAAGCGGCTTTATCGTCCAGAAGCTGGGTGATGAGGGCGTCACCACAGTTCATGCGGTCAACGCCGACAAACAATTTGCCACCGGCTCGACCTTCAAACTTTACGTCCTTGCCGAACTGGCAAGCCAGGTTGCGGCCGGGCAGCGGCGCTGGTCGGATGTCGTGCCGTTGGGGGTGCGCAATTTCAGCTCGCCGGCAACGCAGAACTGGCCGCTCGACACGCCGGTGACATTGCAGACGCTGGCGACGTGGATGATCTCGGTCAGCGACAATGCCGCAACCGATGCGCTGATGCGCGAACTGGGGCGCGATGCGGTCGAAGGCAAGCTGGCCGCGATCGGCCATAGCGCCCCGGACAGGGCCCTGCCGATGCTGACCACGGTCGAGGCCTTTGCCCTGAAAAGCAATCCCGCGCTGCGCCAGCGTTTTGAAAAAGCCAGCGAGGCGGGTCAGCGCGATTTGCTGGCCAACGAACGGGCCGCGCTTTCCTACGGCGTGATCGACATGGCACAGCTAGGATCGGGCCCGGTGGCTATCAATACGATCGAATGGCCCGCTTCGCCGCAGGACACCGCGCTGTTACTCAACAATCTGCGCCGCTCCAGCAGCCAGACCGTGCGCGACATCCTGGCGATCAACAGCGGCATAGGCCCGGCGACCGCAGGCAAATGGCGCTATCTGGGCTATAAGGGCGGATCGGAGCCCGGCGTGATTTCCATGAGCTTCCTCGCCCAGTCCAAAGCCGGCGACTGGTATGCGATTTCGGGAAGCTGGAACAATCCGGCGAAAGACGTCGACAACGGCAAATTCGTCCAGTTGATGTCGCGCCTGCTCGACAGCGTTGCGGGCGGCTAGGCAGTCAGCGCCTCGACCAGCGCTTTCACTTTCTTCTGCCGCCACTGCGGCAAGGGGGCGACCAGCCAATAAGCGAGGCGGTGATCCTGCCCATTGTCGAGCGCACGCACGCGCCCCGCCGCGAGGTCTGCTTCGGCGAGCAGGTGCGGCACGCAGGCGCGGCCAAGGCCGATCGCTGCGGCATCGATAGCCAGACCGGCATCACCGAGCCGGAGTGCGGCTGCGCCTTCTTCCAGCGGGCAGCCGGGCCATCCGATCGGCGTTTCTGCGCCGCCGTCGGGCGCGGAAACCGAAACGAACGCCCCCGCCGCCAGTTGCACGCCTTCATGCTCGCCGGGTCCGTCGGTCAGCCTGATGGCGAGGTCGAGATTGGCTTCGGTGAAGTCGATCTCACTATCGGCAGCAATCAGCGTGAATTGCAGATCCGGGTTCGCCGCGCCATATTTCGCCAGCCTTGCCGTCAGCCACTTGGCGGTAAAATCGCGTGGGGCGGCAATGGTCAGCGCGTTCGAGGCCTGACCCGATTGCATGGCCCGCACCGATTCCTCAAACTGCAAAAAGCCCGCCCGCAAGGCATCGAGGCCCTTGTCCGCCTCCGGCGTCAGCTCCAGCCCTTTGGGCGTACGGCGGAAGAGGACGACGCCGAGCATATCCTCCAGCGCGCGGATCTGCTGGCCGACTGCAGCGGGCGTCACCGCCAGCTCATCTGCCGCTTTGGTAAAGCTCAGATGCCGCGCCGCTGCGTCGAACACGCGCAGCCCGTTCAAAGGAAGATGGGTCCGCTTCATCGCGCGGTCGCAGGCGCGACCAGC
>JADLBY010000147.1 GCA_020847445.1 Sphingomonadaceae bacterium
GCGCAATTCAACGGCGGCAACATGGCGAAGGACCGCGACGGCAACCCCGTCTTCATGGCGCGCTCGTCGTGGGATGTCGGCTATCAGCAGGAAAAGAATCCCGACCTGCAATTCAGCGCGACCAAGGAACGCTAGGTCCTGAGCCTAGACTGCAGGCCTGACCTCCACCGGCACGCCGGAAAACGCCGCATTGCCCGACAGCGGGTCGAGCGCCGCTTCGTCGGTCAGGTCATTGATGCTCGCCCCTGCATGCGCCTGTGCGACCGCCATCGAAATCCCGGGAAGGTTGTGGCCCCAGCCATGCGGGATCGACACGGTGCCGGGCATCATGTCGTCGGTCACCTCAACGGGCAGCCGGATCGCACCGCGCCTGGATGAAACTTCCGCCAGCGAACCGTCGCCGAGATTGCGCGCGCGCGCATCGTCTGGATGGATCATCAGCGTGCAGCGCTGCGGCCCTTTGACCAGGCGCGGGCTATTGTGCAGCCAGCTGTTGTTCGACCGGACATGGCGTCGTCCGATCAGCCGCAGCCGATCGTCGTCGTCCCGGTGCAGCGCCGTTCGCAACCTGTCGAGATCGGCCACAAGCTGCGATGGCGCACAGTCGATCCGCTTCTCCGCTGTTTGCAGCCTGTCGGGGAACCTTCCGGCCCGAAGCGGACCGAAGTCCTTGCCGCCGGGTTCGGCCTCAAGTTCGGCAAGAGTGATCGCATAGGGCCCGGCCCTCAGCAGCTTGTCGAGAAGCTGACGCGGCGTCTCCCGACCGTTCGTTGCGCCGGAAATCGCCTCGGCCAGCTTGCGCATTATCTGCCAGTCCTGCAGCATGCCCGCCTCCGCCTCGAACAGCGGTGCAGAGAATTTGCCGAAGTTGCGGATCGCGATCGGCAGCAGGAACAACCCATAATGTTCGCGCTCCAGCGGCCCGACCGGCGGCAGGATATAATGGGCATGTCGGCTGGTCGCGTTGCGATACATGTCGACCGACACCATCAGTTCGAGGCCTTCCAGCGCGGTGTCGAGCCTCCGGCCATTGGGCGTCGACAGCACCGGGTTGCCCGCGATGACGAAGAGCGCCCTGATCTGGCCTGCACCGGCTGTCTCGATTTCTTCCGCCAAAGCCGCTGCGGGATATTCGCCCATGACAAGCGGGTGGCCGGAGACGCGCGAATGGCGACGACCGACCGACCCCGGGCCGGTCATGGCGACGGTGTCGACCAGGGGTGTCGGGAACAGCAGCCCGCCCTCGCGGTCTAGCTGCCCGGATGCGATGTTGATCAGCGCGATCAGCCAGGCGTTGAGCGTGCCGAAGCTTTGGGTTGCCGTGCCGATGCGGCCGTACAGGGCTGCCGGACCCTGCACCAGACGATCCGCCAGCCAGGCAATGTCGGCAGAAGATACGCCGCATTGTGCGGCGCAGCCTGCACTGTCGAAACCCGATATGGCGTCCGCCACCACATCCATATTGCCGATATAGTCTGGCAGATCGGGGCGGGCCGGATGCGCGAGCACCGCCTTCAGCAATGCGGCCAGCAGCATCGCATCGGTAGCCGGACGGATGAAAAGATGCCGGTCGGCAATTTTGGCCGTTTCGGTTCGGCGCGGATCGATAACCACAAGCTGCCCGCCACGTTTTTGCAGTGCCTTCACCCGATTGCGGAAGTCGGGAACGGTCCAGACGCTGCCGTTCGACGCCATCGGATTGCCACCCAGAATGATCATCGTCGAGGTGCGATCAATATCGGGCACGCCCCACAATCCGGAATGGCCGAACAGCGCGAGATTGGCGACCATGTGCGGCATCTGGTCGACGGTGCTTGCCGAATAGATATTTTTGAGGCCCAGCGCCTTTTTCAGTTCGCCCGATACCAGCGAGTTGGCATAGCTGTGTGCATTGGGGTTGCCGATATACATCGCGGCGCTGTCGGCATCGCGTGCCAATATCGTGCGGGTGCGCTCGCCGATTTCGGCAAAGGCCTGATCCCAGCCGATCTCCTCCCACTGCTCGCCGGTCCGCTTGATTGGCCGCCGCAACCGGTCGGGGTCATTTTGCAGGTCGGCGAGGGCGGTTGCCTTGGGGCAGATATGCCCGCGCGACAGGGCATTGCCGGGATCCCCCTTGATCGAGACGATGTCGCGCCCTTCGGTCGTTACGACGATCCCGCAATTGGCCTCGCAAATGCTGCAGGTGCGGCGATGGGTTATGGGCATGTCCGACTCTCCTCGCCGCGCAGGCTATAGGGTTTGGATAGGGATGCAAGCTTCGGTGCGGCGCTTGACGGTTGCCCGGGCATCCCGCAAATCTGGTCGCAGGGAGAGATTCATGACCAACCACATCCTCGTCATCGATGAAGGCACAACCTCGACACGTGCGATGCTGTTTGCAAAGGATGGCACCTGCCTCGGCAGCGCGCAGCGGCCGTTGACGCAGCATTATCCCGCCCCGGGTCTTGTTGAGCATGACGCGCGCGAAATCTGGACACTCACCCTCGAATGCGCGCGCGAAATGGTTACGCAGGCTGGCGGCGCGGAACAAATCGCCGGGATTGGCATCACCAACCAGCGCGAGACGGTGGTGTTCTGGGATCGCCGCACCGGCGAACCATTGGCACCCGCGATTGTCTGGCAGGACCGGCGCACCGCCGGCATGTGCGAGGCACTGAAATCGGCGGGCCATGAAGCCGATGTGCAGGCGAAAACAGGGCTGTTGCTCGACCCCTATTTTTCGGGCTCGAAGATCGGCTGGGCGCTCGATAACTGGCCGCAACTGAGCGAAGCGGGTGCGCATCTCGCGGTTGGCACGGTCGAGAGCTATCTGGTTTTCCGCCTGACGGGCGGCGCGGTGCATATATCGGATGCCAGCAATGCCAGCCGCACCGCCCTGATGGCGATCGGCAGCGGCGATTGGGATGACGGGCTGCTCGACCTGTTCGGCGTGCCGCGCGCGATCCTGCCGGATATATGCGACAGCGCGGGCGTCCTCGGGATGACCGATCCCGGCCTTTTCGGCGCGCCCATCGCGATCACCGGTATGGCGGGCGATCAGCAGGCTGCGCTGGTCGGGCAATCCTGCCTTGAACCCGGCCAGACCAAGGCGACCTTCGGCACCGGTGCCTTTGTGCTGACGCAGACCGGACGAAGCCTGCCCAGATCGAACAACCGCCTGCTGGCGACCGTGGCCTGGCAGCTGGGCGGCGAACGGCATTATGCGCTCGAAGGTTCGGTCTTTGTCGCGGGTTCGCTGATCCAGTGGCTGCGCGACGATCTCGGCCTGATCGACGCCTCGCCCGATACCGAGCCGCTCGCGCGCAGTGTTGCCGACAATGGCGGCGTCTATCTGGTGCCCGCGCTGTCGGGGCTGGGCGCGCCGCACTGGCAGCCGGGTGCCCGGGCGGCCATCCATGGCCTCAGCTTTGCCGCCAAAAAGGCCCATGTCGCCCGTGCCGCGCTGGAAGCCATGGCGCATCAGATTCACGACCTCAAAACCGCCTTTGCCGCCGATGGCGCCGACTGGGTAACGTTGCGCGTCGATGGCGGTATGGTCTCAAATGGCTGGATGGTGCAGGATCTGGCCGACATATTGGCGGTTGAGGTCGAACGTCCAGATTTCGTCGAAACCACTGCGCTGGGTGCGGCGATGCTGGCGGCAGTGGGGACCGGATTGTTCGGCTCGCTTGCCGAGGCAGCAGTGATGCGCGGGCAGGTAGAGCGGTTCAGCCCCGCAATGGACCGAGCCGCACGCGATGCGCGGCTTGCCGGATGGAAAGATGCTTTGCGGCGGGTATTGGAGTGAAATCACAAGCGCTTGCGAAAAGCAAGCAAGCCAATATGTTGAACACATGTCAACCATTCACCTAGTCCCCGAAGACTTGCGCAATGTCTATCATGTGAAGGAGTGGCGCAATGCCGCAGGCGTTTTGCAGACTGCCTGTCCGCAAGAGTGGAATGATATTGTCGAGATTATGCGGCAGTTTCGCTTGCTGAAATCCGAGGTGTTAACGGCTGGCGGGCGCAAATCTCCAATTTCGGGCCGCATTGACGGTGAATTTTATCGGCGCGGCTGGAAAGAGAAGAAATTCGACACACGGATCAATGTGGATAATGTCGAACGGGTGAGTCCGACGCACAGCGTTGATTGCTTCAAGGGACGGGTCGGTGTCGAGGTTGAATGGAATAATAAGGATCCATTTTACGACCGCGACTTGAACAACTTCCGGTTGCTCTACGATCTGCAGGTCATTGATGTCGGTATCATTATCACCCGCGCCACCGAGCTACAGGCAATATTCAAAGAGCTTGGTAAAGGTGATTCCTACGGAGCCTCGACGACGCATCATCAGAAATTGTGGCCACGCATCGAAGGCGGTGGCGGTGGGGGATGCCCGGTTCTGACCTTCGCGATTACCCCAGCCCTATATGTCGAAGACTGCTAGGCTTCACTCAGCCGCTTCCAACATGCTGTTGTAGGCATAGGTTTTCCATGTGGGCGAATAGCTATCATCTGCCTGATTCCCCCATGTCGTCCAGCCACGGCGCGTCCCCCGGCTGAACATCTCAAGCCTTGGCCCCCAGCTGCACTCCTCAATGATTTTATACTGTTCATCGGGTTTACGGCTGTGTTCGCGCTTGCGACTCTGGATCATGTTGACCTGACTGCGACCGGGATCGAGCGTTCGGGCATTTTTCCCCCGGACACCGAAGAGCAGGAGTTCAGTCACATTGCGGAAATAAAAACCGACGCCCCGACCATCTGAACCGCCATCCTTCCGAATCTTGTGCCAGACGATATTGGAGATGTACCGGAATCCCCAAGCCTCCATGACTCTCATGCCTTCCGGCAGCAATGCATTCGGCACCCAAAGATAAAGGTGAGACGGATCGGCAGAAATTTGGCCGACCGGCAAATCGCAAATCTCGTCAAGCGTCATGGTGCCATAGCGATTGAGGCGCTTGTGCTCTGGCGCCACCTTGCCGGTGCGATTCTGGAATTGCCAAGGCGGATCGGCCAGAATTGTTCCGAAGTGTTGGCCTTTGGCGCAAGCGAGCAAATCCACTGCCGCAGCGCTCAATTGTTGGTCATTCTGGAACATAACGAGATCTTGACCCAACCCGTGAGTCTCGTCAAGCCTAGAATCACCGCCCCATCTTTTTCGCACGCCGCCTTTGCACGCTCGATCCGATCCCCATCGCCTCGCGATATTTGGCGACGGTGCGGCGGGCGATGTCGAAGCCTTTTTCCTTGAGCATATCGACCAGCGTGTCGTCGGACAGGATGTCGTCAGCGGCTTCGGCATCGATCAATGTCCTGATCGCAGCCTTCACCGCCTCGGCCGAGGCCCCATCGCCATCGGCCGATGCGACCCCGCTGGAAAAGAAATATTTCAGGTCGAACAGCC
>JADLBY010000148.1 GCA_020847445.1 Sphingomonadaceae bacterium
CTTCCGCTCCGCTCCAGCCGCTTCCCCGCTGCCGATGCTGCCCAGCCTCAACCTTGGGGCTTTTTGTTCAAACCAACTGGCCCCATTTTAAACCGGTGCCTGGCCCGTTTTTATCCCGGCGTTGACACCGGATAAGAAGCATCGAGGTCGATTACGACCGGACGACGAACCAGCGGTGCGATCTCGCCCATCGCCACGCGCGGTGCATCCGCGATGATCCGCACAAAAGCCGCGCGCAGGGTCGCCTCAACTTCGGCTGCCACTAGCATGGCAGCATTCCCACGTTTGGCAACCGTAACTGCTGCTACGTTTAGCCGGGCGACGATGGCTTGCTGTTCGGCGATTGACGGCAAAGGGATGGATTGCGCCAGAAACCGGCTTTCCTTGAGCCGGACGCGGTTGGTGCTGCCTTCGCTCGCGCTCTTGCAGATCGCGATGAACCATGCGGTCCGAGCCACCCACGCGACATACTCAGGGAGAGCCTTTTCAGGATCGACATCAAAGGCAGGGAAGTCATTCGAGACGACCGCGCCATCCAATTCGGCGGGGACAATCCCGAATGCACCATGGCGGGCGTCGATCTTGGAAATGACGAACTGATTGGTTGAGACGCGGTTCTGTTGTGCGGCTGCGATTTCGGAACCCTTGACCAGCCCTCGAAGCGCAAGCCCTTTACCCCACAAGCGGGCAGTCACTTGCGCATAGGTCTGATCCGGGTCCAGTTGAACCCGGTCTGAACTCGGCTTGAGCAATTCACCCAAAGGGACCGAAGGCCAACGGCTCATGCAAAAGCCTGTTCCGAAACAAGCGTGCGAAGCTCGCCCAGCAGCTCCAGAACTTCGCCCTCCTTGGCAAAGGCTGCCTCGACGATTTCTGAGGGTGTCCGGTGATCTTCGGCGGCTTTGGCGTTGGGATTCTTGATGTCGAGGTTTACCGCCACGACCTGCCCACCGGCGTCACGCTCGATCAGCCCCTGTCCATCGACCAGCCACGCGCGCGGATCGTCCCCACGAGAGACCCACCATGCGCTGAGGTCCGCTAAATCGGCGGACTGTAGCGGCGCGGTCTTGGAGTATTTCCGGCGACCTTCGGGCGCGGGCTGCTCCCAATAGGCAATTTGACCGGTCGGGCCGGTGGTGTCGAAGAACAGGATGTTCGCCGCAATGTCGGTATAGGGCGCGAAGACGCCTTCGGGCAGGCGCACGATGGTATGAAGGTTGAACTTCTCCAGCAGGTCCGCCTTGATCCGGGCGGCGACGCCGGTCCCGAACAGCGTGCCGTGCGGCACGACCACGGCGGCGCGCCCCTGGCCCTTGCGTTTCAGCCGCCGCATGATGAGTTGCAGGAACAGCAGCGCCGTTTCCGCCGTGCGGCGATCGTCGGGGAAGTTGGACAGAATCCCCGCCTCTTCCTCGCCGCCGAAAGGCGGATTGGTGAGGATCACATTGACCCGCTCTCGCTCGCCGATTTCTGACAGGCGGAAACGCAGTGCATTTCCCGGATCGATCTCAGGCGCTTCCAGTCCGTGCAGCAGCAGGTTCATCTGCACCAGCAGGAAGGGTAGCGATTTCGGTTCGACGCCCATCAGGGTGCCGGACTGGAGCTGTTCCCGCTTCTCTACTGTATCGGCCTGCAAGGCCATGTGGGCGAAAGCTTCGGTCAGGAACCCGCCGGTGCCGCAGGCTGGATCAAGCACGGTTTCCCCGATCCGGGGATCGATCCGCTCGACCATGAAGCGCACCACGGCGCGTGGCGTGTAGAACTCGCCGCTATCGCCCGCCGCGTCGCGCATCTCGCGAAGCAGCGTTTCATACAGCCGCCCGAGCGTGTGCATTTCCTCGGAACTGTCGAAGTGGATGCCGTTGATCAGGTTGATCACGTCACGCAGCAGGTAGCCGCTTTCCATGCGGTTGGTAACGCCGCGGAATACGGTCGAGATAACGTCCCGCCGGTCGCGCCCGCCGTTGGTTCCGCGCAAGGATCGCAGGTAAGCGAACAAGCCCGATCCCTCGGTGCCGTCCGGCAAGGTCGTCTTTTCGGCGGTGATGAAGGTGAGCAGGTCCGGCCCGGTGATGCCGTCCTTGTCTGCCGCCCAATCCCGCCAGCGGTAAGGAGGCTCGATTGCGTGGTCGAACTTGCTGCCCGCTAATTCGGCTTCGTCGGCGTGCATCCGTTCAAGGTCATCGAGGAACTTGAGGAACATGATCCATGTGAGCACTGGCAAGCGATCAAGATCGCCGTTCAGTCCCTTGTCCTTGCGCATGATCTTGCGCGCGGACTTGACGATGGAATCGAGCCGCTGGGCGGTGGTTTGTGGAGCAGTCTTCTTCGGAGCGCGGGCCATAGTTGTCCTTATCGATTATCAGGCCGCATAGAGCGCTTCGGTTAGTTTCGCCACCGCTTCGCGCATGGCCTGTGGGCCACCGAACAGGCGCGCGATTTCACTGGGGTTGCCGAAGTCCGAGATTGGCTGGACCTTGAGCGCTTGGGGCAATGACAACTGGTCAGGCCCAGTCGCGGCATACTTGTCGAGAAGGGCATCGATCACGGCCCGTGCTTGCTCTCCATACCGCTGGAACAGATCGGGCGCTTTGGCGCGAAGCCTCTGGGCCCGCTCCGACCGCGTGGTGAGCGGCGCATTCCAAGCGAGATGGCACAGCAGATCGAAAGGATCGTCTTCGGGCCTGCCTGCATCGACCTGAAGCGCAGCCAGATCGATCCCGCGTTCGGCCAAGGCATCGATGATCGCGCTGCGCTTATCCTGAATGGCCCATTCCGCTCGGAATGCGGCTGGTGTGGGAAACAGCGTTCGCACCTTCTCCCCAGTCCAGTCGGAGAGCTTGCGACAGGTCAGGCGCTTTCCATCGGAATCCAGATCATAGACGAGGTGCGCGACGACTTCGACTTCGCCGCCATCGACATACAACTTGCGGGGAAGGATGTCGGTTTCGTCCGGCGGTAGGGTGGTCGTCGTATTGCCACTATCGACAAGCGTTACCGGTTCGTTTTGCTGTTCCTCGTCCGTTGAAACAACCTCGCCTTCGGCATCGATTTCGGTCGTAATCTCGTCTGCCGGTTCACCATCAAATGACGAGTCCGCGAACTTTTCAGTTGCGGTGCCGGTATAGTCGAGGATGCTGAACCAGAGCTTCCCATAGTCTTCGCGCAGCCGCGTTCCGCGCCCGATGATCTGCTTGAACTCTGCCATAGAACCGACGACCCGCGCCAGCGCAACGTTCTTGCAGGTCGGGGCATCGACGCCCGTCGTCAGAAGCTGCGAGGTGGTCAGTATGACAGGCGTTTCGGTTTCCAGATCCTGAAACGTGCTGAGCTTGCCCTTTCCAATGTCGCCCTCATCCGAGGTGACGCGAGTAACGTAGTCTGGATACTTCGCCACCATATCCGAATTCAGGTTGATCAGCGCCTGCCGCATTTCGCTGGCATGATCCTGATCCACGCAAAAGACGATGGTCTTGGCGAAGCGGTCGGTGTTCTTGAGAAAATCCGTAAGGTGGCGCGCGATGGCCTCGGTCCGTGACCGCAGCGCGACTATCCGCTCGAAATCCTTGGTTTGATACTCCTCGTCCGGAATCTCCCGCCCATAACGGTCCAGCTCTCCCGCCGAGGGACGCCAGCCAACGGCATCGAGATCTGTGACAATGCGATGTACGCGGTAGGGCGCAAGGAAGCCGTCTTCGATCCCCTGCGCGAGCGAGTAAGTGTAAAGCGGTTTCTGGAAATAGGCGTATGTGTCGCGGCTTTCTTCCCGCAAGGGCGTGGCCGTCATTCCCAGCTGATAGGCCGGTTCAAACCATTCCAGAATTTCGCGCCAGGAACTGTCCGAACGCGCACTGCCCCGATGGCATTCATCGATGATGATGAGGTCGAAGAAGTCCGGTGCGAACTCCTTGTACAGTCCGGGCCTGTTTTCATCGCGGGCGATGGCTTGGTAGGTCGAAAAGTAGATGTCGCGGCCATGGCTGATCGCACTTGCGCCTAACTTCCACCGGGCATCGCCGAACGGCGCGAAAGTCTTGTCTTTAGGATCGTCGACCAAGATATTGCGATCGGCGAGGAACAAGACTTTGGGTTTGCGATTGTCGCCTCGCTTGTTCCAACCTGCTGACCATAGGCGCCAGCAAAGCTGGAATGCTACCGCAGTCTTTCCCGCCCCAGTACAGAGATTGAGCAATGCCCGGCGTTGCCCGCCCAGGATTGCTTCCATCGCTCGATTGACCGCGATTTCCTGATAGTATCGCAGTGGTCTTTCAGGATCGGGAAAGCTTGCGGACAGCAGCTTTGCGGCGCCGTGCTCTGAAATTTGCAAATGGTTCTCGATCCGGGTCCAGAGTTCGCCCGGTGTCGGGAAATCGACGCGCTGCACTTCGGTTCCAAGCACCAAGTCAATCTCGATGATCTCCCGTCCGTTGCTGGCATAGGCAAACCGAAGGCCGAGAACCTCAGCATATTCTTTAGCTTGCTGAATCCCGTCCTGCGCGGAGCGATAGCCCGCCTTTGCCTCGATGACCGCGATTGGGTAGTCTGGTCGATAGCGCAGGATATAATCCGCTCGTTTTCGTGTTCCTCGACGCGCCACGCCGCCTACGAAAAGAACTCTACCGTCTGTAAATGTCCGCTGCTCTTGAATAGCGCACGGCGCATCGTCCCAGCCCGCAGATTGCAGCTTTGGAACAATGTACTTTCGGCAGGTGTCAGCTTCGGTATTCATCTTTCTCTGACAATTGACGAGAATTACTGAAATGGCAACAAATCAGAATTTTGATGGTCATGTGTGTTTGATTTCGAATGCTGTTAACGCCCAAGAATCATCCCCTTTCATGACTAATCCACGCCCCTGACCGGACCCGGACAGGTCTGCAACCCGCACTCATGCGGACCGTGTTGCTACGCTTTGCTCCGCTGCCCGCACCACTCCTTTGAGCGAGGTTTCCCTCACTAGCATTCGGTGCAGTCCTGACCGTGTCCGGTCTTTTCGGGGCTCAGTCAAAGGGATGGTCCCTTGGACGGTCAGAAACAGCTTCGAAAGGTATTCTCCATGAAGAACACAGTCACTCTCGTCGGCTTCGTTGGCAACACGCCAGAAGTCCGTAACACCCAGTCAGAGGCTGCGCGCGATGGCGAGCATATTGCCGCGCACCAGCTCGGACATTTCCGCAGATGGTGACTGGACCCACAAAGCGCCCACGCGCTCGCGATAGAGGCCGAAATTCTTATCACAGCTATAGGCAAGAAGCACGGTCGGCAGCGATGCGAGGATACCGCGCGTTGCTTTTGCGTCTTCTTCCAAGCCGTCGCCAAGCCCCTGATAGGCAAGGTCGATAAACGGTATTAGCGATTTGCGAATGCAGAGCTGTGTGACCCTCGCCCATTGTTCGCTGGTGAAATCTACCCCGGTCGGATTGTGGCAGCATCCGTGGAGCAAAAGAATGTCGCCCGGATGAGCGGCTTCCAGTTCCGACATCATTGCATCGAAATCGATGCTCGCTTTCTCGACCTCATAGAAGCTGTGACCTTTGGTCTTGAGGCCTGCTTCCATAAATATAGGGCCATGGTTTGGCCAAGTGGGCTCGCCGATCCAGACCGTTGAATCGGGAAAAGCGCGGGCAAGCAATTCGGCGCCGAGGCGTAACGCTCCTGTTCCGCCCGGCGTTTGCACGCCCGTCAGATTGGGAGATGATGCAATATCGGGGCCCATGACGATATCGGCCAGAAGAGCAGCATAGCCAGCATCACCTTCGGCACCGAGATAGGATTTGGTGGTCTGGGATTTCAGTAGGCTCGCTTCGGCATCCTTGACGGATTGCATGACAGGCGTTGCGCCCGCATCGTCGCGAAAGACGCCCACACCCAGGTCAATCTTGTCGGCGCGCGGGTCGGCCCGGTACAGTCCAATCAAGCCCAGAAGCGCATCAGCAGGAACTGGGTTCAACCGGTCGAAATCGGTGGATAGAAAGGTGTCCTTACGGAGAGTGGCTATTGTCATGCTAATGCCCTTTCGCGCGCATACGGGTGCACCGGCGCCCGGCAGAATCAGCGCCAGACGCTCGGGATCGTTACGGCTCGCCTCGACATGGATCAGCGCGCTCTCGACCACCCGGGTGCGGCTGCGCTCCGAGCGGCCACGCACCGAGCGGGCCAGATCATTGAGTGACAGGAAACGTTCATCGTCGGGCCGCGCGAACCATTCCGATGACACGCGGCCATTATGCGAGCCGCGGGACACATCGACCTTGTAGCCACCGCTGACGTCGCGGCGCGCATCGAGAACCTGCATGTTCATGGGAAAACCTCCATGACGGGCGGCCGGGAGCCTCTCTCTCGACCCTCATCCCGTCACGGCAAAGCCCGCCCTCCTCTCACTCTCACCTGCTCATGCTAACGTCGCGCGAGCGGCCAGTGAGATCGCTAAAACAGAAATCCGCACCCTGACGGGAGGCGGTGGTCGCTACCTTGCCCGTGCAGGCGGAAAGCCGGGGCTTGTCGGCTTTCCACGCCTGCACATGCCCATCTGGCCGTCGGAGGCAGAGTGCGTGCGGGGCCACTTCGTCGAACGCTGCGCCCGCAGGAGCGAGCCGGAACGGCGCGCGGAACCGAGCGCGTCACCAGCCCCGCTCCGATTCTCGGGGCGTTGCGGGGTGTCCCCGCAGAGGTGGGTGTGGAGGAGACGCGAAGCGGCTCCGACCAGGGAGGAGGCTTCCTCCCCAAGTCTACGCTCCTCTTGGCGGGCCTGCGAATTGTCGTGATTACGTGGCGATTACGTGGCGCTCGACAGCCCCGAAAAAGGGGTCTATTATAGCATCTAAGTCTTTGAGAAATTTGGTGGACGCACTAGGGCTCGAACCTAGGACCCGCTGATTAAGAGTTAGATTCTAATTGTCCGGGAAGCCAGCAGATCGTCTCGACTAGCTTTTCCGTACTTATTCCGTACGCCGGGTACAGTTGACAGCTAAGTCATTGAAAAAATGGCGCACCCAAGAGGATTCGAACCTCTGACCTCTGCCTTCGGAGGGCAGCGCTCTATCCAGCTGAGCTATGGGTGCTTCGTCGAACGCGCGGTTAGCAGGAGCGGTGCAGTGCCGCCACCCCTTTTTTTCCAGGCGCGCGCTGGGCTGCGACGGCACATGTCATTGCGAAAAGTCAAAACCGACAAAATTTAATCGCACGATTAAATTGCGCTTGACTCGCTGCGCAGCCCTGTCACCTTTCCACCAAAGCAAGTGGAGAGGCTGCAATGACATTGTTCGAAAGTCCCCGGGAAATTACCGATTACCTTGCCGAGTTGGACGACTTTATCGAGCGTGAAATCGTTCCGCTGCAGTATCAGGATGATAATAACCGCTTCTTTGACCATCGCCGCGAATGGGCGCGCACCGATTGGGACAATGATGGGCTACCGCGCAAGGAGTGGGAGGCGTTGCTGGTGGAGATGCGGCGCCGCGCGGACAAGGCCGGGCATTACCGTTTCAACCTGCCGGTCGAATTTGGCGGAAAAAATGGCAACCATCTGGCGATGGCCTGTATCCGCGAACATCTCGCCGCCAAGGGCCTCGGTCTGCACAACGATCTGCAGAACGAAAGTTCCATCGTCGGCAATCTCGTCCAGCCCCTGATGGTGCGCGATTTCGGTACCGAACAGCAGAAACAGGACTATATCCCGGCGATGCTCGAGGGGCGGATGCGTTGCACCTTCGGCCTGACCGAGGAGCATCACGGGTCGGACGCAACCTGGATGGATACGCGCGCGGTTCGCGAAACACGCGACGGGGTCGATGGCTGGCTGATCAACGGCAACAAGATGTGGACGACAGGCGCGCACCACCACACGCATTGCATGGTTTTTGCGCGCCACAGTGGCAATGATGGCGATGCAAAGGGGATTGGCTGTTTCCTTGTCCCCGCCGACACGCCGGGTTTCGAGGTGGGCGAATATCTGTGGACCTTCAACATGCCGACCGATCATCCGAAGGTTGCGCTCAGGGATGTCTGGATTCCCGGACATATGGTGCTCGGCGACCTCGACTATGGGCTCGCTCTTGCGCAGCATTTCGTCCACGAAAACCGCATCCGCCAGGCGGCCTCGTCGCTGGGGGCTGCGCAATATTGCATCAATGAAGCGGTCAAATATGCGCGCGAACGCAAGCCGTTCGGAAAACCGCTGGCGGTCAACCAGGCGATCCAGTTCCCGCTTGTCGAACTGCACACCGAGGCTGCGATGCTGCGCCAGTTGATCTATGCCACCAGCGCCAAAATGGACACCATGCCCAAGCCCGAGGTGGCCAAGCGGCTGTCGGATGTCATCTCGATGTGCAACTATCGCGCGAACCGCCTTGTTTGCGATGCTGCGGACCGGGCGATGCAGGTGCATGGCGGAGTCGGCTATTCGCGGCACAAGCCGTTCGAACATATTTATCGCCACCACCGCCGCTATCGCATCACCGAGGGCGCGGAGGAAATCCAGATGCGCAAGGTTGCAGGGCATTTATTTGGCTTTATGAGCAAGGGCTGATGCAGCAGGCGCTGGATTTTCGGGACGAGAGCGAGGCGATAAACGCCTTGCTCCTTCCGCTGTCCGATGCGGATTTCGCACGACAGACCCTGTTCAAGGGCTGGACGATTGATGAAGTGCTGCGTCATTTGCATGTCTGGAACATCGCCGCCGATCTGGCGTTGAGCGATGCGGCGGCGTTCCACGCCTTCCTTGGCCAGATGGCCGCCGGCATCAAGGGCGGAAGGCTGCCCGATTTCGAGCAGGTCTATCTCGAAGGGTTGTCGGGCACCGGATTGCGTGCGGCATGGATCGGGCAGGCGCGCGCGATGACGCCGCGCTTCGCCGCTGCCGATCCCAGGGCGCGGGTGCAATGGGTGGGGCCGGAAATGAGCGTCATCAGTTCGATCACGGCCCGCCTGATGGAAAGCTGGGCGCATGCGCAGGCGATCTATGATGTGCTTGGCGTCGAGCGGATCGATTCCGACCGGATCGGCAATATCGTGCGCCTTGGTGTGAACACCTATGGCTGGACTTTCAGGAACCGCAAGGAAGACCCGCCCGGGCCAATGCCCCGGCTGCGGCTGACTGCGCCTTCGGGCGCGATCTGGGACTATGGCGAAGGCGATGATCTGATCGAAGGGAGCGCCAGCGAATTCTGCCAGGTCGTCACCCAGTGCCGCAATATCGGTGACACATCGCTGTCGGTTCAGGGCCCCGTCGCCACCCGCTGGATGGCAATCGCGCAATGTTTCGCCGGGCCTCCGCAAGACCCGCCTCCGCCTGGCGCTCGCCACCGGGCGTAAATTTGCACGGCTTCCATCGACAAGGTTCTGGACGCTTGGCGCGAATTCGCTAGAGAAGCGAACAATGGACGACAACGCGCCAACCGATACACGTTACAAGCTGTCCCGAAGCGCAGGCGGCGTTTGGGAAAAGCTGCAAGTCTATTGGGAAAGAAAATGGTTCCGTTGGGGCTGTTATGCCCTGGGCGGGCTGCTGGTGGGCTATCTGCTTTTGTGGGCGGTCCTGCTGCGAAGCCTGCCCGATGCCGAGGCGCTTGTCGAATATCAGTCGCCGTTGCCCACGGTAGTGCGCGACATCGATGGCGAGCCATTCCATAGCTATGCCCGTGAACGGCGCGTTCAGCTGGAATATGCAGATTTTCCGCCGATGCTGATCCGCGCCTATCTGTCGGCCGAGGACAAGAATTTCTTCAGCCATGGCGGGATCGACTATATTGGTATCATCGTCGCGGTGTTCGACAATCTGACAAGTTCGGGCCGCTCTCGCGGGGCGTCGACGATCACGCAGCAGGTTGCGAAAAACCTGCTTCTGACGAACGAATATAGCTATACGCGCAAGATCAAGGAGGCGATCCTCGCCTATCGCATCGAAAATGCGCTGAACAAACAGCAAATCCTGTCGCTCTACATGAACGAGATTGCACTGGGGCGTCAGGCATTTGGCGTTGAAGCCGCAGCGCAGGCCTATTTCGGCAAGAGCGCCGACGCGCTTGAACTGCACGAAATGGCCTTTCTTGCCGCACTTCCCAAGGCCCCCGAACGCTATAGCCGCGCGGTGCACGAAAAGGCAGCGATTGCGCGGCGGAACTGGATTCTGGGCGAAATGGCCGCCAATGGCTGGGTGTCGAAGGAAAAGGCCGAAGCAGCCAAAGCCATGCCGCTTGGGCTCATCCCCCGGCAGGGGCAGCAATATAAGAATGATGGCGGCTATTTTGCCGAAGAGGTTCGCCGCCAGCTGATCGAGCAATTCGGGGAAACGGCGGAAAAAGGGCCCTATAGCGTCTATGCGGGCGGGCTTTGGGTGCGCTCGTCGATGAATCCCGAATATCAGGAGTTGACCTCGAAGGCGCTGCGCGATGGCCTGCTGCGCTATCATGGCGGCCGGGCGTGGAGCAAACCGATCGCGACCATCCCGATGAATGACGGCCAGTGGCAGTCGCGCCTTGCCAGCTCCAATATCGGCATCGGTTATAGCAATTGGCGGATCGCGGTCGCCATCCGCAAGCGTGGCGGCGGGGCGGAGATCGGTTTTGCCGACGGTGATACCGGCGTGATGAACGTGGCACCGGCGGCTTTGAAAGCGGGCGACATCATCGCGGTCGCGCCGATGGGCGGGCGAAACTATCAGTTACGGACGGTTCCCGAAGTCGGTGGCGGCATGGTTGTCGAGAACCCCGTCAACGGGCGCGTGCTGGCGATGCAGGGCGGTTTCGATTCGCGCATTTCCAGTTTCAACCGCGCCACACAGGCGCAGCGCCAGCCGGGATCGACGATCAAGCCCTTTGTCTATGCGACGGCGCTTGAAAACGGGATGACGCCGGCGTCGATCATCGTCGATGGACCCTACTGCGTATGGCAGGGCGCGTCGCTCGGGCAGAAATGCTTCCGCAATTTCAGCGGTGGCGGGGCGGGGCCGCAGACGATGCGCTGGGGGCTTGAACAGTCGCGCAACCTGATGACCGTTCGCGCGGCCAATGATTCGGGCATGGAAAATGTCACCAATACATTCCGCGCGATGAATATCGGCGATTATCCGCCATATCTCTCTTATGCGTTGGGGGCAGGCGATACGACCGTACTGAAAATGACCAACGCCTATTCGATGCTGGTCAATCATGGCCGCGAATTGAAACCGACAGTGATCGATTTCGCGCAGTCGCGCGACGGCAAGGTGATCTGGCCAAAGGACTGGAAGCCGTGCCAGGGCTGCAACAGCAAGGATTGGGATGGCAAGCCGATGCCGCGGTTCAAGCCGGGCGGCAAGCAGGTGATGGATCCGGTGACCGCCTATCAGGTGGTGCACATGCTCGAGGGCGTGGTGCAGCGCGGCACGGCGACCATATTGCGCGATCTTGATCGTCCGCTGTTTGGCAAGACCGGGACCACCAACGGCCCGACCAATGTCTGGTTTGTCGGCGGCTCTCCGAATCTGGTTGCCGGGGTCTATCTGGGCTTTGACCAGCCGCGCAATATGGGCGGATATGCGCAGGGCGGATCGATCGCCGCGCCGATATTCAAGCAATTTGCCCGGCAGGCCTTTGTCGGAATGCCGAAATTGCCCTTCACGGCACCCAATGGCGTGCGCCTTGTCCGTATTGACCGCAAGACCGGGAAACGGGTCTATGGCGCCTGGCCCGACGATGATCCGAAGGGGGCCGTCATTTGGGAGGCATTTGCCGCCGAGACCGAACCCAAACGCTCGATCCGGCAGGACGAACTGGAGAAGCGCGGCGACAAGCCCAAGAAGAAGGCGAGCAGCGGCACTTCAAACGCGGCGGCCAGTAGCGGTCAGGGCGCTGCCGCTGCGGCCGCGCAGCGCGATCAGGAGTTCATGACCAAAGAGGGCGGAATTTATTGATCCGGGCCGTCCAGGCCCATGCACGGTTCGCCGCGAACGTAACCAATTGTTAAGCAGTTTTGTTCAGAAACAGCGCAAGAGCAATAGGCGCAACGCCGCTGCATATGGGACTGCAATCATGAAGATCATTCGGCTGCTGGGAACGATTACTGCCGGGCTTGCCATCGGTGCAGGCGCGACCGCAGTTTCTGCGCACGCGGCGGCGGTTGCCGCGATCAGCAATGCCGTGGTGCTGTCGAGCGAAGCGATGATCGAACGGACAGAAACGGGCAGCGACGGCGTGGCGCACGTCATTCTGAAGCAGCCCAAGGATGTCATCATTGTTCCGGGCGACCGGGTGGTTTTCACGCTCAAATATGTGAACAAGGGCGCAGAACCGGCCAATGGTTTTCGAGCAATCAATCCGATGCCGGGGCCAATCCAGTTTCTGAGTGCCGCCGAAGACTGGGCGGAGGTTTCCGTCGACGGCGGGCAGAGCTGGGGCAAGCTGGAACAGCTCAAGGTTCCGACGAAGGTTGAAGGTCAGGCGGCACCGGTCATGCGTGGCGCGGGACCGGAAGATGTAACGCATGTCCGCTGGATATTTACCAAGGCAATCGCGCCCGGTGCTGAAGGATCGGTATCCTATCGCGGCGTCGTCAAATAGCTGCGCGGCCATTCTGCGCTACAGGCATAAACAACCGGCCCCAAGCCTGTCCCGCGTTGGCACAGCGATGCTGTTTGCGTAGCCGAAACTACACGGTAAATTGCTTCGTCCCATTCGTTAACCCTCTTTAGGGGTGGATTCGCGCCGATGTTCGGCGCAGCGTCGCGGATGTAATAGATTGGAGCTGTGCCTGTGCGCATCATGAACCGGAAAATGGGCAATGCCATTGCTATCGCCAGCATCGGCCTTCTGCCTCTCGCGCTCTCTGCCTGCGGCAGCGAATCGAGCAACGGCGACGACGTTGCTGCACTGGATGAAAAGCTGACGGGCAAGGGCAGTGATCCTGCGATGAAGGATGCGCTCAGCGACAAGATCCTTGTTGACCCTGATCTTGCCGAGAGCGGTGGCAGCAACATGGTGCGCAATGCCGACAAGCCGCTGGACGGCAAATCGCCCTCCGATGACGGATATGAAGGTTCGACGGCCTCGGTCGAAGAGTTGAATGGAATGAAGCTGCTCCGGGCTCCAAAGCCGAAGCTGGTGAGCGCTGAAAACTGCACCGACTGTTCTGCAGCCCGGGGCGAGACGCTGGAAGAACGGGCTGTGGCCCAGGGCGTAAAGCGTGGCAAGGGCACCTGCGAAGCCAAGCTGCAATATGGCGCGGGCTGGGCCGCGCGCATGCCCAGCGAGTTTCCCGTCTATCCCAAGGGTCGGGTGAAGGAAGCTGCCGGTGTTGAAGGCGGCATCTGCGATATTCGCGTGGTCAGCTTTACAACCTCGGCAGGTCGCCAGTCGGTTGTCGACTATTATTACACGCGCGCCAAGCGCTCTGGCTTCACCGCCGATTATGAGATCCGTGATGGAGAACATATGCTGGGCGGTGTCCGCGACAATGACGGTGGCGCCTATGTGATTACGCTGACCGCGTTGAAAAGTGGCGGGACGGCGGTGGATATCGTGGCGAATAACGGCCGCTGACCTTTTCATTCGGTTTCTGGTTCCGAAACGACTTGGGGGGCTTCGGTCCCCCAATTTCTTTTCTAGGAACGTGCTGTTTTCCTCCATATAGTCCGGTCAAACCGGAGTGGAGAAATGACGATGCGATTTGCCCTGATGGCCTTGCCGGCAATGTTGCTGTTTGCCAGCCCCATATTGGCCGACGACGAGGCTCCCCCCAAAACCTATGTTGACCTGCTCGCGTGCCGCGCGATCGAGGACGGCGCTGCGCGGCTTGCCTGTTTCGACAAATCGAGTTCCGACCTTGAAAAGGCCCGGGAGGCGAAGGAGGTCGTGCTGCTAGACCGCGCCGACGTGCGCAAGACACGCCGTTCGCTGTTCGGATTTTCGCTGCCCGATCTGCCCTTTTTCGACGGCGATGACAGCGCCGAGGAAGAGGAGTTGAAGGAAATCCACACCACATTCGCAACCGTTCGCGACCTGGGGCTGGGGAAATGGCAGTTCACCATTCCCGATGGCGGCACATGGCAGTCGACCGAGGCCTTGACCCTGATACCCCGCGAAGGGCAGGCCATCACCATCAAAAAGGGCATCGCGGGCGGCTATATGCTCAAAATCGGTAACGGCCCGCTGCGTCGGGTGAAGCGCGTTAACTGAGCATTTCCTCGAACGGGGCTGGTCTTGGCGAATTCTGCCGCTAATGCAGATGCGATGCAGGCCTATTTCCTTGTCATGACCGGAGGTGCCATTGGCGCCGTAGCGCGCTATGGCCTGACGCGCGTGCTTGCCGCCGGTCAAAGTGGCTGGCCTTGGCACACCTTCATCGCCAATGTTGCAGGCGGACTTCTGATGGGCCTTCTCGCCGCTTATGTGCTGCGCAGCGGCGACGCAGGCGAAAATATACGCCTGTTCGCCGGGGTCGGCATATTGGGCGGCTTCACGACCTTCAGCGCCTTCAGCCTTGAAATGATGCAAATGGCCGAGCGCGGCGAATTGGCGCTGGCAGGCGGATATGCGGTGGCATCGGTGCTGCTGGCGCTGCTCGCGTTGTTCGCCGGATTGGTGTTCGGAAAGGCCATGTTTGCATGAGCAAGGAAGTCCAGACCATCCGCCGTTTCACGGTCGACGCCGAGGATGACGGCATCCGTCTCGACCGCTGGTTCAAGCGGCATCTGCCCGACGCCAGCTTCAACATCGTATCGCGCTGGGCGCGCACAGGGCAGTTGCGCGTCGATGGCAAACGGGCGGCACCGGGTGACCGGATCGAGGCCGGGCAGGAAATCCGAGTGCCCCCTGCCGAACCCGTTGCCGATGCGCGGTCCAAGCGTCTGCGCCCGCAAATCAGTGAAGAAACCGCCGAATTCGCGCGCAACCTGGTGATCCACAAGGACAAGGCGGCGCTGGTGATCAACAAGCCGCCCGGCCTCGCCACGCAGGGCGGCACCAAGACATCGGAGCATGTCGACGGCTTGCTTGATGCGCTGTGTTTCGAGCTGGAGGCGCGACCCAAGCTCGTCCACCGGCTCGACAAGGATACCAGCGGCGCTCTGTTGCTCGCGCGCACGCCGCGGGCGGCGGCGCATTTTTCCAAGGCCTTTTCGTCGCGCACCGCGCGCAAGGTTTACTGGGCGCTGGTGGTCGGCGTCCCCGATATCCATGATGGCATCATCGATCTGCCGCTCGCCAAGCAGCCGGGAACCGGCGGCGAAAAGATGCATGTCGATGAAAAGGAAGGGCAGCCCTCGCGCAGCCGCTATCGCGTGGTCGAACGCGCGGGCAATCGCTGCTGCTGGGTCGAGTTGCAACCCTATACCGGGCGCACCCACCAGCTTCGCGTGCATATGGCGGCGATCGGCCACCCGATTGTCGGTGACGGCAAATATGGCGGCAAGGATGCCTTTCTGACCGGAACGATCAGCCGCAAGATGCATCTGCATGCGCGCCGTATCCGTATCGACCATCCCGATGGCGGGCAGGTAGATGTGCGCGCAGATATGCCGACGCATATGGCGGACAGCTTCGCCGATCTGGGTTTCGATCTGGAGATTGGCGATGCGCTGACCCTTGACGAGCCGAAGCGGTCCGAAACCCCCGAGGCCAAACGGCGCGCCGCCGCTGCGCGCGCCAAGGATGCGCGCAAGGAACGCAAGGGCGAAAGGCGAAGCAGGGGTGAGGTGAAGGCCGCGCCCAAGCCGGGTCGGTCAAAGCCCGCAGCCAAACCGAAGGGGCGGCAGAAGTAATGCACCCCAATTCGATATTCCGCCTGCAAGGCAGCGACGCCGACCAGCGCGCGACGATGGAAGCGCTGGTGCAGGAAATCGGCTTCGGCATGGTTTTCGCGCAAACCCCGGACGGGCCGCGCGTGGCGCAATCGGCGCTGTTTTCAACCGGCGACGGGGCGGTGCAGTTCCATTTGTCGAACGGCAATGCGCTGACCAAATCCCTGCATGGCACCGATGCGCTGGTCGTGGTCAACGGCCCGGACGCCTATATCAGCCCGGACTGGTATGATGGCGCCAATCAGGTGCCGACATGGAACTATATCAGTATCGAACTGGAAGGGCCGGTCCGCAAGATGGATGATGACGGCCTCGTTGCGCTGCTTGACGATCTGGCCGCGCTCAATGAAGCCCGGCTCGCGCCGAAAACAATCTGGACGCGTGACAAGATGGACCCTGCCTTGTTCGACAAGATGATGCGGGCGATCACCGGCTTTGAAATGGAAGTGCGAGCGTGGCGGCCCACCTTCAAACTGTCGCAGAACAAGCCCGAAGCGGACCGGCTGCGCGCCGCTGACGAACTGGACAAGCAGGGCAAAAGGGCATTGGCGCATCTGATGCGGGAATGGGTGCAGTGAACGCACCCCGCCTCGCCATTTTCGATTGCGACGGCACGCTGGTCGACAGCCAGGCCAATATCTGCATGGCGATGGAGCATGCCTTTGAAGACGCAGGGCTTGCACCGCCGCCGCGCCCGGCAATCAGGCGGACGGTTGGCCTTAGCCTGGTGGAAATCATGCGCAATCTGCTGCCCGATGCAGAGGAAGGCCAGCACCGGGACATGGCCGAGCGATACCGGACATCCTATCTGACCTTGCGCAGCAACGGCCTTGAGCATGAACCGCTCTATGACGGCATGGCAGCGGTGCTCAGCGAATTGGACGAAAATGGCTGGCTGCTCGGCGTGGCGACCGGCAAGTCCGATCGCGGGCTTGAACGCTGCCTCGACCATCATGGGATCAAGGGGCTGTTTGTCACCCTGCAGACGGCCGACCGTCACCCGTCCAAGCCGCATCCGTCGATGCTGTGGCAGGCATTCGCCGACGCCGGGGCTGCGCCGGACAATGCCGTGATGATCGGCGATACTGTCTATGATATCCATATGGGCAAGGCCGCCGGCTGCCGCACCATTGGCGTGAACTGGGGTTATCATCCGATTGATGAATTGCGCGCAGCGGGCGCAGACCATCTTGTTGAATCAATGGAAGAATTGATGGACGCTTTGGAGGGCAGGCGATGAACAGCGACGAACGCGAAGCACTGGCGAAGCAGCGCTTTCTGCTTTTGAACGCGATGCGCTTTGCGTCTGTCATATTTGTGATGATGGGCATTGCCAATGTCGGTGGCCGCCTGTTTCCGGATGCCGCGCCCTATCTGGGCTATGGCTTGCTGCTTGTCGGCGCGCTCGACTTTTTCCTGATACCTGTCGTTCTGAAAAAGGCGTGGGCAAAGCAGGACGCGAACAAGGGCTGATCATGCGCCGTTTCTGGAAACAGGTCAGCCTTGAACAGGGCACCTATGGGCACGGCGTCCGGCTGGACGGGCGCGTGCTGAAGACGCCAATGCGCAACGAACTGTATCTGCCCACGAAGGCGCTGGCGGATGCAGTCGTTTCCGAATGGGAAGCGGTCGGCGAAGAGATCGATCCGGCGGCGATGCCGATGACCGGCTTTGCCAATGCGGCGATCGATCATGTCGCGCCAGATCGCGAAGCTTTTGCCGCCGCCATCGCTGCCTATGCCGAAAGCGATGCCTTTTGCTTTCGTGCGGAAGCAGATGAACCGCTGGCCCCGAAACAGGCCGAAGTCTGGGATCCCTGGCTCGATTGGGCGCGGGCGCGTTACGATGTTTCGTTCCAGATTGTGCAGGGCGTGCTGCACCAGCCGCAGCCGCCAGCGACGCTCGAAAAGCTGCGCGCTGCGGTGAACGCGCGCGGCACGTTCGAACTGGCGGCGATGGCAAAGCTGGCGCATCTTGCCGGATCGCTGGTTGCGGTGCTTGCGATTGTCGAACAGGCGGGCGATGCCCGGAGCCTGTGGGAGGCAAGCTGTCTGGAAGAGCTTTGGCAGGAACAGAATTGGGGGGCGGATCATTGGGCGCAAAAAAACCGCGCCGACCGCGAAGCCGAGTTTCTGGCCGCGGCGCGTTTCCTTGAACTGTTGCGCGTTTAGCTCGCCACCAGATCGCGGACGAAACCGATCAGGCCTTTTTGCCGACGCCGCTTCAGCCGCTCGGCAGTCAATATCTGCCGCACCTGTTCAAAACAGCGTTCGACATCGTCGTTGATCAGCACATAGTCATAGCCATCCCAGTGGCCGATTTCGGATTTGGCGCGCGCCATGCGTTCGCCGATCACCGCGTCGCTATCCTGCGCGCGTGCGTGGAGGCGGCGTTCGAGTTCGTCGATCGACGGGGGCAGAATGAAAACGCGGACAACGTCCGGACCTGCTTCCTGATACAGCTGCTGCGCGCCCTGCCAGTCTATATCGAACAGCACGTCACGCCCTGCCGCCAGTTCGGCCTCGACCGGGGCCTTGGGGGTGCCATAGCGATGCCCGAAGACATGCGCCCATTCGAGAAACTCGCCGTTGGCGGCCATCGCCTTGAATGTCGGCACGTCGGTGAAGTGATAATGCACGCCATCCACCTCGCCCGGGCGCGGTGGGCGGGTGGTGTAGCTGACCGATAGCGCGATTTGCGGCTCCGCTTCCAGAAGCATCCGAGACAAGGTGGATTTGCCTGCGCCAGAAGGCGAGGAGAGCACGAACAACAGTCCGCGCCGTTCGAGTTGGTTGTCGGAACCGGCCATAGCCGCTACTGCGCGAAAGGGTGTCGGGGCGTCAAGCCCTTAGGAGAGGGGTTCGCATGAATTGGCCACTTCGGATCAGCAGGTTCAGCGCCCTCATCGCATTTCTGCTTTTCGCCATTATCGGGGCGATATTATGGTCGATGGGTCGGCCGCCCATCTGTGCATGCGGCGACGTGAAGCTGCTCCATCTGGTCGTCCAGTCGAGCGAGAATAGCCAGCATCTGGCCGACTGGTACACGCCGAGCCATATCATCCATGGCTTTCTGTTTTACGGTGCGGGCCATCTGCTGCGTCGCAAATGGCCTGCGCTATTCCCCCTGGGTGTGGCGGTTGCCCTGGCGATACTGGTTGAGGGCGCATGGGAGATATTGGAGAACTCGCCTTTGATTATCGATCGTTATCGCGAGGTGACGATCTCCTACGGCTATGCGGGCGACAGCATCGTTAATTCGCTGGCCGATATTGCCTGGATGATTTTCGGCTTTTTCCTCGCCTCGCGCCTGCCGTGGAAGGCGACGCTTGCCCTCGGGCTTGCGATGGAACTGTTCGTCGGCTGGATGATCCGCGACAATCTTGCGCTCAACATATTGATGCTGGTTGCGCCGCTGGAAAGCGTGAAGGAATGGCAGGCGGGTGCGAGCGGCTATTGGGTGACGGGGAAGTAAACCTAGGGTCCTGACCCTAGAATCCCATTTTCAGCCGGACCATCAGGCGGTTGCTCTGCACGCCGCCCGGGAGCCCTGCAGCGTCCGCTTCGACGGCCATGGTCGCGTTTTCCGCTATCGCGAATTCGGCTCTGGATTCATCCTTTTCGAATTTTGCCGCATTGGCGATCGGGCGCAGCCGATGCTGTTCATTGTCTGCCTTGTCGGCACAGACAATGATTTCCTCTTCCGATTGGGCTTCGCATTCCGCTTCGGGCTGCTTCACCAGAATGTCGATTTTGACCGTTTCCGCAGGACCGGTTTCTTGCGCGACGTCGCCGGACGCAGTCGCCGCCGGAGCCGTTGCAAACAGGATGATGGCAGTAAGCATCGCGCAACCTTTCCAGCGGGACGGTTACGCGAGCCTAAACCTTTCGGGTCGAACTGCAAGCAATCAGGAAGAGGTCAAATCCTGCGCTTCTTGCGCCTGTCGTAAACCGTCTTGGCCACCAGCGCCCCGCCGACCAGAAGCGCGCCGGGGATCGATCGGGTGGCAATCCGCGTTGCCGCGATGCCCAGGCCTGCACCCAATATGCCATGGCCGCGCTTGCGACCGACAGCTTCGCCGACAACGGCACCGGCAATTGTTTTCAACAGGGGCATGTGGATAACTCCTCTCAAAAAATAGATCGTCATCCTGAATATATTTCAGGATAACAAACGAACGGCGGTGCGTTATCCCGAACCAAGTTCGGGATGACGATATGTGAGATGGCTTACACCATGTCCTCCGCCCTGACATGGGCGTCGAAGGTCGCTTCGTCAACCAGCCCCAGCGCGAGCGCGGACTGTTTGAGCGTCAGACCGTTCTGGTGTGCGTGCTTGGCGATTTTTGCCGCATTGTCATAGCCGATCAGCGGCGCCAGCGCCGTGACAAGCATCAACGAGCGGTCGACCAGTTCGGCGATGCGTTCGCGGTTTGGCTCCAGCCCCATGACGCAGTTTCTGGCGAAGGTTTTCATGCCGATGCTCAGCAGTTCGATCGAGCGCAGCACATTGGCCCCGATCAGGGGTTTGAAGACGTTGAGTTCCAGATGACCTTGCATCGCGCCGACGGTGACGGCCTGCTGGTTGCCGATCACCTGTGCCGCGACCATGGTCAGCATCTCGCACTGGGTGGGGTTGACCTTGCCCGGCATGATCGAGCTGCCGGGTTCGTTTTCGGGCAGGGAAAGCTCGCCGAGGCCGGATCGCGGGCCAGAGCCGAGCAAACGGATATCGTTGGCAATCTTGGTCAGGCTGACGGCGAGCGTGTTGAGCTGTCCATGATAGGATAGCAGCCCGTCATGCGTCGCCAGCGCCTCGAATTTGTTCTGCGCAGGGGTGAAGGCGATGTCCGTCGCCTTGCTGACTTCGGCGGCGATGGCACCGTCAAATCCGGCTGGCGCGTTGAGCCCGGTGCCAACCGCCGTGCCGCCCTGCGCCAGTTTCTGCACATTGTGCAGCACCGCGCCCTCGATGCGGTTTTTCGCGGTGATCAGTTGCGCGACATAGGCCGAAAATTCCTGCCCCAGCGTCAGCGGCGTCGCATCCTGCAAATGGGTGCGGCCGATCTTGACGATATCCATCCACATTCGGGCCTTTTCGGCCAAGGCTTCGGTCAGCAGGGCCAGTGCGGGCAACAAATTGCGATGCGTCGCGACCGCGACTGCGATGTGGATCGCGGTCGGGAAGCTGTCGTTCGACGATTGGCCCATATTGACATGATCGTTGGGGTGCACCGGCGACTTGCCGCCGCGAATGCCGGTCAGGGCTTCGTTGGCGATCCCCGCGATCACCTCGTTGACATTCATGTTCGACTGGGTGCCGCTGCCGGTTTGCCAGATCGTCAGGGGAAACTGGTCGTCATAGCGTCCGGCAAGAATGCCATCGGCTGCCGCGACAATCGCATCGGCGATTTCCGTAGGCATTGCACCCGACGCCTTGTGCGTCAGCGCGGCGGCGCGCTTCACCTGTGCCAGGCCATGGATGATCCCCAGCGGCATCCGCTCGTGCGGGGGGAAGGGGAAATTGCCGATGCTGCGCTGCGTCTGCGCCCCCCAATAGGCCTCTGCAGGGACGTCTATGGGGCCGAAACTGTCGGTTTCGCTGCGGGTTTTGGTCATCTTCGATTTTCCCATAAAATTCGTCATCCCGAACTTGTGTCGGGATAACAAGCGACGTCAGTGTCCAACGGCGAGCCTCGTTCGGCTTGCGTTTCAATCGCTGAATCCCAATTCCAACGCCAAATCCCGCCATTCCGGATTTGTGCTTTCGATCAGATTGATCTTCCAGTCCCGATGCCGGTTTTTCAACTGCTTCTCGCGGGTGATGGCCAATTCCATAGTGCCGAAAAGCTCGAAATGAACCAGCCGGTTTGTGTTGCGGCGTTTAGAAAATCCGTCGATCAACCGATTATTATGTTCATAAAAGCGTTTGGCGAGATTGGACGTGACGCCGATGTAAATGTAACCGCGCATTCCGCTTGCCATGATATACACGCAAGGCTGGAAATCACGCACCGAACCTTTGGTGTGCTATCCCGAAACAAGTTCGGGACGACGAAACATTCTGGATTCTAGATGACGACACACCGAAGACATCACTTCTTCCGCCCGAAATCCACCGTCACAACATTCGAGCCGTCCTCCTGCTCGACACTTGGCCCGTCATTTTCGGCCCGGTCATGCGGCTCGGGGCCGGATTCGGCGTCGACATGGAATTGCAGCGCGAAATCGACGGCGGGATCGACGAAGGCGGTGATGGCGGAGAAGGGGATGTGCAGGTGCGCGGGCACCTGGCTGAACGACAGGCCGACCTCGAAATAGTCCTCACCCACCTTCAGATCCCAATATTTGTGCTGCATCACGATGGTCATTTCATCGGGGAAACGCTCCATCAGATGCACGGGGATGGCAACGCCGACGGCACGGGTCTTGAAAGTGATGTAGAAATGATGGTCGCCGGGCAGGCCGCTGACCGCAACCTCGCCGAGCACGCGACCGACCACCGCACGCAGGGCTTCCTGCACGACATCGTCATAGGGAATCAGGCTGTCTGCGGCTTCGTCGCTCATGCGCGCCTTGGTGGACTGACCGTGAATTGAAATCAAGATGAACTTTAGACACGCATAGGTTCGCGTACTTGCGCTGATGGTTTATCGGCTTATAGCGACGGCCATGCGCACCGCCTCGATCAGCCGGAACACCAAGGAAACCGAAATTGCGGTCGAGGTGAATCTCGACGGCACCGGGCAATATGACATTGCGACCGGAATCGGCTTTCTCGATCATATGATCGAACAGTTCTCGCGCCATTCGATGATCGACATTGCCTGCCGCATCAAGGGCGATCTGCATGTCGATCAGCACCATACGGCAGAGGATAGCGCGATTGCCATCGGGCAGGCGATCCTGAAGGCGCTGGGCGACAAGGGCGGGATCATGCGCTATGGCAGCGCCTATTCGCCGATGGACGAGACGCTGAGCCGCGTCGCGCTGGACATATCGGGGCGGCCCTATTTCGTCTGGAAAGCGGGCTTCACGCAGGAACGGCTGGGTGAGATGGATACCGAACTGTTCGAACACTGGTTCCATTCGATCGCCGATGCCATCGGGCTGACGCTGCATATCGAACTGCTCTACGGCAAGAACAACCACCATGTCGCCGAAAGCATCTACAAGGGCTTTGCCCGCGCGATGCGTCAGGCGGTCGAGATCGACCCGCGCAAGGGCGGCGCGATCCCTTCGACCAAGGGGATATTAGGTGGCTGAGAGCATCGCGCTGATCGACTATGGCGCGGGCAATCTCCAATCGGTTCGAAACGCGCTGAAGGCGGCGGGGGCGACGGATGTTGCGGTGACCGCTGATCCCGATGTCGTGGCCCGCGCAGGGCGGATTGTCCTTCCCGGCGTCGGTGCCTTTGCGCATTGCATGGAGGGTGTTTCCGGCATCGACGGCATGGTGGAGGCGCTGGAGCAGCGGGTGCGGCGCGATGCGGCACCGTTTCTGGGGATTTGTGTCGGCATGCAGTTGCTCGCTGACGAAGGTGTCGAGCATGGCAGCACAAAGGGCCTGGGCTGGATCGGTGGCACGGTGCGGGCAATCGAGGCTGTATCGGACCTCAAAGTGCCGCATATGGGCTGGAACGATGTGTCGGTGAAGGGCACGCATCCGGTTGTTCGGACCGGCATTGCCTATTTCCTTCACGGCTATCATTTCGACGCCATCGACCCTGCGCATGTTCTGGCGACCACCGACCATGGCGGGCCGCGTGTTGCGGCGGTGGCGAAGGACAATATCCTGGGGGTGCAGTTCCACCCCGAAAAAAGCCAGGCATATGGCATAGCGACGCTGGCACGCTTTCTGGAGTGGCGTCCTTGACGAGGAATTTGGCATGATCGTTTTTCCAGCCATAGACCTGAAAGGCGGCCAGGTGGTGCGCCTTGCCGATGGCGATATGGAGCGCGCGACCGTCTATGCCGATGATCCGGCGGCGCAGGCGCTGCTCTTTGCCGAAGCCGGGGCGGAACATCTGCATGTCGTCGATCTCGATGGTGCGTTTGCGGGGCGGCCCGAAAATGCCGAGGCGGTCGAATATATCATCGAGAATTTCCCCGGCTATGTGCAACTGGGCGGCGGCATACGTAACCGCGAGACGGTGGAGCGCTGGTTCGATCTGGGTGTGGCGCGGCTGGTGATCGGGACGGCGGCGCTGAAAGACCCGCAATTCGTCACGGATATGGCGCGCGAGTTCGAAAACGGCATTGTCGTCGCGGTCGATGCGCGCGACGGCTATGTCGCCACTGAGGGCTGGGCGGAGAAATCGGACATGCCCGTGATCGATCTCGCCCGCCGGTTCGAGGATGCGGGCGTTGCCAGCCTGTTGTTCACCGATGTCGGGCGCGACGGGATGCTGACGGGGTGCAATATCGATGCGACGGTCGATCTGGCACGCGCCGTCGACATTCCCGTGATCGCCAGCGGCGGGGTGAAGGGGATTGACGAAATCCACATCCTCAGCCTGCACGCGCATGACGGGATCGAGGGGGTGATCACCGGGCGGGCGATCTATGACGGGCGCCTCGATCTGGCGACGGCGATCAGGATGGCGAACCGGGGATGAGTTGGCGAGATGACCTGATCCCCCTCCCGCAGGCGGGAGAGGCTAGGGGCGGGCCTCTGCCCTCACCAGAAAGAAGTTCGCCTGCGGCTCGCCCCACCCCCAACCCCTCCCGCCTGCGGGAGGGGAGCACATGACGGTCCGCATCCGCGTCATCCCCTGTCTCGATGTTGCCAATGGCCGGGTGGTCAAGGGGGTCAATTTCGTCGATCTGAAGGATGCCGGTGATCCCGTCGAGCAGGCGCGCGCTTATGATGCGGCGGGCGCGGATGAGCTGTGCTTCCTCGACATCACCGCCAGCCATGAAGGACGTGACACGATCCTCGATGTGGTGCGCCGCACCGCCGAGGTCTGTTTCATGCCGCTGACCGTCGGCGGCGGGGTGCGCAGCGCAGAGGACGCGCGGGCCTTGCTGCTCGCGGGTGCAGACAAGGTCGCGGTCAATAGCGCCGCAGTCGCGCGGCCCGAAGTGGTGGCGGATATCGCCGAACGCTTTGGCCGCCAGTGCGTCGTCGGTTCGGTTGACGCCAAGCGCTGGTCCGATGGCCGCAATGGCTGGGAGATTTTCACCCATGGCGGGCGCAAGCCGACCGGCATCGATGCCATAGACCACGCGCTGAAACTGGCCGAACTTGGCGCTGGCGAATTGCTCGTCACCAGCATGGATCGCGATGGCACCAAGGCAGGGTTCGACCTGGAACTCACCCGCACCATAGCCGACGCGGTCGATGTGCCGGTGATCGCCAGCGGCGGTGTGGGCAATCTCGACCATCTGGTTGAAGGCGTGATCAAGGGCCATGCGAGCGCGGTGCTCGCGGCCTCGATCTTCCATTTCGGCACCTACAGCATTGCCGATGCGCATGCCGCACTGCGCGCTGCCGGGCTTCCCGCGCGCGGTTGATTACCAGCGTATCAGGCGCGGGACGATCACCCGGCCGAGCAGCGCACATAGGCCGACCGCCAGCGAATACCAGAAGCCGGTATAGACGATGCTGTTGAACGGACAGTGGAAATTATAGGCAAAGGCACCCAGCCCGCCCGCCGCCAGCCCTGTCAGCCAACCGGCCTTTTCGATTGCGACCGGCGCGCCTTTCCGCAGCCACAGCACCATCGGCACCGCCGCCCCCAGTCCGGCAATGAGGCTATAGGCGAGGCACTGGACGCCCGACTGCATCGTGCCCGATGTGCCGGAGGGTTGTCCGGCAAGCGCGAGGATCGTTGCCGCCAGCGGAAAGAGCAGTGCAGCGGCCAAAGCGGTTTTCCAGCCATGGCCATGCCGCCCGACCCCCGGATTGGCCATTGCCAGCAGGGTTGCAGCACACACCAGCCCCAGCAACAGCAGGGTTCCGGCGCGCAGCAGGAACATCGGATGCGGCGCGCCCGCCATCAGGTCGGCGCGAACGCCGGCAAAGGTCGCGATCACGGCCAGCGCTGCCATGGTCATGCCGAGGGGCAGCATCAGCCCTCTCCGCATGCTCATCGGGCGTACCGGTTGCAGTTCGTCGACCAATTGTGAAATGTCGAAGGGCTGTTTCATTCTGTCAATCATTCTCGATCAGGGCGGCGAGCTTCTTCAGGCCGCGATGGATATTCACCTTGACCAGCGCTTCCGACTGGCCGGTCTGCTGGCAGGCATCGGCGATGCTGTGGCCATCAATCTTGACGATGCGGATCACATCGGACTGCGGGGCAGGAAGAAGGCCAAGCAGCCGGTCGATACTGATGCGGGCACCGACAACCTCTTCGTGGCTTTCTTCGGCCGCATCATGCTGGTCGAGCGCCTCGGCCTGTTGCCGGTAACTTTGCCGAAGCCTGTCAACCCAGCGATAGCGCGCGATCGCGGCAAGCCATGGCAGGAATGGGCGCGCGGGATCGTAACTTGCCCGCTTGCGATGGAGCGAGATCAGCGTTTCCTGAACCAGATCGTCAATCGCGTCGGCTGCAATTTTCTGACGGTAATATCGCACGAGCCATGCGCTGCATTGTTCGAGAAGGACGGCATAGGCCTGCTTGTCGCCGGTTTGCGACATCTGCATCAGCCTGCGCAGCCCTTCCTCGTTCGCGATCATGCGCGGCGACCTGCGAACAGCGCGTCGATCGAAAGGCCGCCGCCGCCACGCACGATCAGCACCAGTTCAAGCGCGACCCACAGGCTGTGCACCGGCCACCAGGCATCCGGGAAGACAAAGAGCTGGATGACCAAAGTCATGCCCAGCAATGCCAGCGCCGACAGCCGTGTGAACAGTCCCAACACCAGCAGCGCGGGCAAGATATGTTCCGCATAAGTGGTCAGATAGGCCGCCATGTCCGGTGGCAGCAAGGGCACCTTGTTGAAAGGGTCTTCGCCGAACAATGTTCGCGCGCTGTCGCTTACCGAAATCCAGCTGCCTTCATCGACCTTGGTGCGGCCCGAGCGCCAGAAGATGCCCGCGAGAACGACGCGCACGAAAAGAAGCAGTAGCGATTCAGGCAGGCGCGCCGATAGCAGCGCGACCAGGCGGCCATAATATCGGGTAAGTGTCGCCAACATCTTTTACTCCATCACGACCAGCGCACCGGCGCCGATCAGCGTCATGGCCGGTCCGATGGCGTCGGCTTCTTCCGCCTGTTCGCTGGCAAGTGCCAAAAGGTTACCGATGGTTGTGGGATGCAGGCAATGATGCGCGGCATTACATGTCCGCTCGTCGATGGCCAGCAGGCGAACTTCGGCTTCGGGACGGCTGATGAGGATCGCCGCATCCCTGCCTTGCGCCAGATGCGCAAGCGGATTTGCCAGTGCTGACCGGACTTTGACGAGCCGCGCAGCCGGATGGAGGATGACCTGCAGCGCCAGCAAGCCACCGTCGTCCAGC
Source organism: Sphingomonadaceae bacterium (assembly GCA_020847445.1). Lineage (GTDB taxonomy): Bacteria > Pseudomonadota > Alphaproteobacteria > Sphingomonadales > Sphingomonadaceae > Sphingorhabdus_B. The sequence goes on from JADLBY010000148.1 coordinate 27,239, forward strand.
GCAGCAATATCGGCGAGCAGCAGCGGGCCAGCATCGGCGGCATGATAGCTTTCGAGCCAGGCCCATTCTACCGCCGCCAGGTCGCAAATGGCAGGCGATGCTGCCGCCGATTCGAGGAAGTTTGCGAAGTCGCGACCGATCAGCGCAATATCGCTGCCTCTGGCATAGGCCGTATCTGTATAATCCCGGCATATCGCATTGAACCGTGCCTCGCCGATTTCGGCGCGGGTCAGCGGGAAACTCGCCTCCAGCGCAACAAGGCGCGCATGGCTTATGGTATTCGCATGGGCCTTCAGACCAAGGATGATACGGTCGGGCATACCAGCGAACAGCCGGGCATCGAGCGCGCCGGGCCCTTCATTGACCGTCGCAATGAAGTTGCGCTGCGTTTCAGCCAGCGACGGCATCGATGATCGCCTGTGCCTTGTGGGCCTCGGCCATATAGGTGGCATAGTCCGGCGTGTCGGTGTCCCATTCGACAAGCGTCGGTTTGGCTCCATGGGCGGTGATGAAGTCGAAATAGAGCATCCACGCCATGTCACCGACCGGACTGCCATGATCGTCGATATAAAGCGGCCCGCTGTCGTGGATTTCAGTCGCATGGCCAGCCAGATGGATTTCGCCGACCCGGTCCGGTTCGATCTGCGCCAGCCATGCCCGCGGATCGCCGCCCAGATTGCCGGTCGTCACGACAATATTGTTGATGTCGAGGAGGAGTCCGCATCCGGTGATCTCTGTCAGGCGGGTGAGGAAGCAGGGCTCGGTCATCTCGTTGTCGGCATAGGCCAGATAGCAGGACGGGTTTTCGATCAGCATCTGGCGGCCGATCCGTTGCTGGACGCGATCAACCTGTGCGGCGAAATGATCCAGCGCCTCGCTGGTATAGGGAACCGGCAACAGGTCGGCAAAGCGATCATGCGCGCTGCCGCTGAAGCTGAGATGGTCTGATACCATTGCCGGTTTGTAGCGCTCGCACAGCGATGCCAGCCGGTCGAGCTGATCTGCGATCACCCCGTCTGCGGAGCCAAGCGACAGGCCGACCGAATGAAAGCTTAGCGGATATTGCTCCGCGACGACGGACAGCCAGCGGTGCGGCGGGCCGCCGTCACAGAAATAGTTTTGCGGATGAACCTCAACCCAGGCGGGGCGACCCGGTTGGGCCTGTGCGTCGAGTACGGCTTCATAATGCTGCGGCTTCAACCCGATCCCGGCGTGCGCGGGGAGGGCCGGAAACGGGCCGCTTTTTCCGGATGCAGGTGCCGTCATGTCCATCCGCAATAGTCAGGGTCAGGATCCATTTGACGCAGGTTCGGGGTTTTGAGGCCGACCTGGCACCTCGAACCTACATCTGGTGGATTTCGACCTTAGCGCAGTCAGCGCTTTTTCGGAACCGGCTTGGCATTTCCGGCATGTGCTTCAAGCGTGCCGCCCATTTTCGTGCAGCTGCCCTTGGCGACATATTTCCAGGCGCTGCCCTGATAGTCGGCGGTTGAGGTGCCGGCACAGCTGGTGCCCGGTCCTGCGGCGCAATCATTCTTGCCCTTCAGCGCCACGCCAAAGCATCTTTCCTTTGCAGGCTTGGCGGCGGTGGCCGGTGCAACGGCAATCGAGGCTGCGGCGGAAAGCGCGGCGGCAGCGGCAGCAATTTTCAAAGCGGATACGGACATAAATCCTCCAGATTTGGTTTCAGAAAGCGGTCGTCGGGGGATGAACCGGAGAAGCCAGCCGGGCCTCTCAACCGGAAGTTCGGGGCAAAGGCGTGTCGCGTTACAGGCATGGCGAAATTTTTTCATATCGCTGCGCTTGACCCCGCGTTGATAATCCCTATCTGGACGCCGTTAGCACTCGTTTAAGGCGAGTGCTAATTGATATTCAGGCGCCGGGGAGAGCGTTTTTCCGTTCCTCCCTTGTGTCATCAACCCAAGTAAGGAAGGCATGTCATGAAATTTCGTCCGTTGCATGACCGCGTCCTCGTCCGTCGTGTCGAGGCAGAGGAAAAAACCGCTGGCGGGATCATCATCCCCGATAGCGCCAAGGAAAAGCCGCAAGAAGGCGAAGTCGTCGCTGTAGGCGAAGGCGCGTACAATGAAGATGGCGATCGCATCAAGCCCGACGTCAAGGCTGGCGACAAGATCCTGTTCGGCAAATGGTCGGGCACCGAAGTCAAGATCGACGGCGAAGAACTGCTGATCATGAAGGAATCGGACATTCTGGGAATCGTCGGCTGAACACCGGTCTGACAGGGGGTGGGTTTGCCCTCTACTTTCTGAAGAATCCGCCATTTATTGAAGGAATATAGACATGGCTGCAAAAGACGTGAAATTTGGCCGCGACGCGCGTGAGCGCATCCTGCGCGGCGTCGATATCCTCGCCGACGCGGTGAAGGTTACCCTCGGCCCCAAGGGTCGCAATGTGGTGATCGACAAGAGCTTTGGCGCACCCCGCATCACCAAGGACGGCGTTACCGTCGCCAAGGAAATCGAGCTGAAGGACAAGTTCGAAAATATGGGCGCGCAGATGCTGCGCGAAGTGGCTTCGAAGGCCAATGACGCTGCCGGTGACGGCACCACCACCGCGACCGTTCTGGCGCAGGCGATCGTGCGCGAAGGCATGAAGTCGGTTGCCGCGGGCATGAACCCGATGGATCTGAAGCGCGGTATCGACCAGGCTGTGACCGCCGTTGTCGCCGACCTCAAGGGCCGTTCGACCCCGGTCGCCGGTTCGTCCGAAATCGCCCAGGTCGGCATCATTTCGGCCAATGACGACAAGGAAGTCGGCGAAAAGATTGCCGAAGCGATGGAAAAGGTCGGCAAGGAAGGCGTGATCACCGTCGAGGAAGCCAAGGGCCTCGAATTTGAACTCGATGTCGTCGAAGGCATGCAGTTCGACCGTGGTTACCTGTCGCCCTACTTCATCA
>JADLBY010000149.1 GCA_020847445.1 Sphingomonadaceae bacterium
CGGCCTGCGCACGCAATGCCGCTTCCATCGGCCCGCCGCCGACCAGCAGCAGATGCGCGTGCTTTGCCGCGCCGCGCAAATGCGCCATGGCCGCAATCAGGTCGTCAATGCCTTCATAGTCATAGAAGCTGCCAATATAGCCGATGACATCGCGGCCGGTCAGGCCAAGCTCTGCCGCCAGGCTCTCATCGCGCGGTGGCGGGTTGCCGAACAATTCCATGTCGACGCCATTGGGGGACACAAATATCCTGCCCGCATCAAAGCCGCGAGCGACCAGATCGGAACGCAGCCCCTCGCAAATGACAGCCACGCGATCCGCGCGTGCGACAACATGGTTTTCCAACGCACGGGTGAGGCGATATTTCAGCGATCCCTCGCGCCCCGTACCATTTCCGACCGCCGCATCTTCCCAGAATGCGCGGATTTCATAGACAAGGGGCAAGCCCAGTCGCGCAGCGGCACGGGCGGCGGCAAGGCCGTTCAGTGCGGGCGAATGGGCGTGAACAATATCGAACGGCCATTAGCGGTGGACGTCGATGATGCGCTGTTCGAGCGCACGAATTTCGCGCCATTCGCGCAAGCCGGGCGGGCCGGAAACCCGCTGCGGCGTGCGGAAAAAATGCAGCCCTTCCGCTTCCTCCGCCTGCATGGCGGGCTCTTGCCCATGCTGGTACTGGCGAACCCCGGTTATGCCGCGAACCTCCCAGCCTGCACCGGTCTGCGCCTTCAGGATCGCACGCGTGCGAAAGGTATAGCCGCTGTGCAGCGGCAGGCTGTGGTCGAGTACATGAAGGATACGAGCCATGCCGCCCCATAGGCGCAGAATATTTAACGCGGCGTCAACCCAAAGAAGCTAATGCTTTTCGCGATTTTTCAATTTCGCGCTATGCCCCGCTCCGAAGGGGCAGGCAGGGACTCAACGCCGCATGATCGACAATTTCTCGATATTGCTCAGCCACGGCCTGCTTCTGCTCGCCTTCTGGTTGCTGACCCGGCGCGACGATCTGGACCATGAGCCTCCTCCCGAACCGGATACAGAGCCGCAGGGATTTGGCGTGAAGCGCCGCACGGCCCAACGGCAAGGCGCAGCATATGGGCGAAAGGGCACGCAAGCCGATGCGTGACCTGTTCTTTGTCGGCTATCTCGGCCTGCTGATGCTGATGGCATTCAAGCGCCCATTTCTGTTCACGCTGGTCTATGCCTATATCGACATCATCGCGCCGCAACGGTTGAGCTATTTTCTGCTCAACTCGATTCCGCTGTCGCTGATCCTGTTCGCGCTCAGTTTCCTCGGCTTTCTGGTCGGCGACGACAAGCGCGATGTGCGGGTATCGCCGCGATGGGCGCTGTTGCTCGTGCTGCTCGCCTATTGCGGATATTCGACGACCGTGGCGTTCGAACCAATGGCGGCGCAGGAAAAATGGAGCTGGGTGTGGAAGGCGCTGGTTTTTGCGGCCTTTCTGCCATTGTTGCTGAAGACAAGGCTGCGCATCGAGGCGCTGGCCTTGACGCTGGTCCTTTGCGCCTCCGCGCTGATCGTAACCGGTGGGATCAAGACCGCACTGGGCGGCGGCGGCTATGGCTCGCTCGTGCTGCTGATCAACGATAATTCGGGGCTGTACGAAGGCAGCATCATCAGTTGCGTGGCGATCGCGATCATCCCGCTGATCGTCTGGCTGGCGCAGCATGGCACCATTTTCAAACCCGACTGGAAGGTAAAGGCCTATGCAGCTGCCCTGACCTTTGCCGCACTGCTGATCCCGGTCGGCACCGAGGCGCGCACCGGCCTTGTCTGCATCGCGGTACTGGCACTGCTGTTCATCCGCCAGACCAAGAGGCGCTTTCTCTATCTGACGGGCGCCGCGCTGATCGGCCTCGCCGCCATCCCCTTTCTCCCGTCTGCCTTCTCGCAGCGGATGGAAACCATCCAGGATTACAAGGCCGACGAATCCGCCGCGACCCGCGTCGCGGTTTGGAAATGGACCTGGGAATTTGTGAAGGAGCATCCCTTTGGCGGCGGGTTTGACGCCTATCGGATCAACAAGATCCGGTACGATCTGCCGGTCGTCGACGAAAACGGTTTCGACACCGGTGCCGTCGACCGGCGCGAGATTGTCGATCAGGGCCGCGCCTATCATTCGAGCTATTTCGAGATGCTCGGCGAACAGGGCTTTCCCGGCCTGATCATCTGGTTGCTCATCCATTTCGGCGGTGTCTGGCGGATGGAAATGGTCGCCCGCATGTACAAGAAGCGCAACCGGCCTGATGAAAGCTGGGTCGCGCCGCTGGCAACCGCGTTGCAGAACGCCCAGATCATCTATCTGGTCGGATCGCTGTTTGTCGGCATCGCCTTTCAGCCCTTCGTCTATATGCTGGTGGCGATGCAACTGGGGCTCGACACCTATCTGGCGCGCCGGCGCAACGAGGCAGCCTGGACGCCCATCCGCAAACAGCGGCTGAAATCGAAAGAGGTCGGACAGGTGGCCTGACAGGCCCTTGATGCCAATGGGGCGGCTGGCTAGGGTTGTCGCATGACTGCTCCCTTACCCAAAATCGCCGACGATCCGGTTGCCGCCGTATCGGCCCGCATCGAACATTATTCCCAGATTGTTACCGACTGGGTGCGCGGCAATATTGTCGAGCTGTCGGTCGCGGTCGTCGCGGCCGTGCTGGTCTATTTGCTGCTCAGCTGGCTCAAGCGGCGCGCGGCCAAGGTTGCGCGGGAAAGCGAAGTCCGCTCGGCGATGACCGCGATCATCGCGCGGACGCTGGCGCGCACGGGCAAATTCTTTCGCATCATGGTCGCGATCGAACTGGTCAACGGCTATGCCAATGCCCCTGCCCCGCTGGCGCGAACCGTGGCGGTGCTGTTTACCGTGGCTGTGGTGCTGCAGGTCGCGATCTGGCTGCGCGAAATCATCCTCGGCCTGATCGAGCGCCGCGCCAGCGAAAGCGGCAGCGAGCATGAAACGCTGCAAAGCGCGATGGTACTGATCCGCCTGCTCGTCAGCTTTGCCCTGTTTGCCATCGCCGCAATTGTCATACTCGATAATCTGGGGGTCAATGTCACCGGCCTGATTGCCGGGCTAGGCGTCGGCGGCATCGCCATCGGTCTGGCGGCACAGGGTGTCTTCTCCGACCTGTTCGCCGCGATCTCGATCATCTTCGACCGGCCGTTCAAACGTGGCGACACAATCACCTATGGCACCACCACCGCGCGGGTGGAGCGGATCGGTATGAAAAGCACCAGGCTGCGCGCGCTCACCGGTGAAGAGAAGATCATCTCAAACTCCAAGCTGCTCGAAACCGAAATCACCAACAACACCAAATCGGTCTATCGCCGGGTCAATTTCCCGATCGGCCTTGTCTATCACACCCCGGTCGAAACCGCCGAACGCGTGCCCGACATGTTGCGCGAGATTGTCGAGGCGCATGGGGCGGAATTCATCCGCGGCGGGTTCCTTACATTTGCGCCCAGCTCGCTCGATTTCCAACTGGTCTTCGATGTGCAAAGCGAGGAAGTCGACGAAATGTTCAAGGCCCGCCACGCCATCGGCCTCGGCATCGCCAAGCGCTTCGCCGCAGAGGGTATCGAGTTCGCCTATCCGACCCAGACGACCTATACCGCTGCCCCCGATGGCACTTTGGTGATGCCCTATGCCGAACCGGCAAAGGCAGAGTCGGCACCCCGCAAAAAGACCTGATTCGCGCTTCATTTCCGGCATTGCGACGAAGTGACGTAGGGTCAGCGGGGCAAAAGTGCTGTGCTCTTGTCAAGCCGCCCCGAAAGGCGCAAAACCGCGCGCAAATCCACCAACAAGGAGCAAGATATGAGCGGAGTAACACCTGCCGAACTCGCAGGCCGGGTCGGCGAAGTCATCGGCAGTTCGGAATGGATGCTGGTCGATCAGGACATGGTCAACAAGTTCGCCGACGCAACCGGCGACCACCAGTTCATCCATGTCAATGAAGAGATGGCAAAGATGACCCCGTTCGGCGGCACTATCGCCCACGGCTTCCTCTCGCTCTCGCTGCTCCCCGTGCTGATGGCGAAATCGGACTGCCCCAAGGTCACCGGCGTCAAGATGGGCGTCAACTATGGCGGCAACAAGACCCGGTTCCTTGCCCCCGTGCGCGTTGGCAAGCGCGTGCGCGCCCATTTCAAACTGCTCGAACTCGCCGAGAAGCGCCCCGGCCAATGGCAGCAGACGATCGAATATACGCTCGAGATCGAAGGCGAGGACAAGCCCGCCTGCATCGCCGAGTGGATTACGCAGTTTTTCGTGTGAGCCCACTGACGACCTCTCCCGCTCGCGGGAGAGGAGCGAGACTTGTGAGCGCAGCAAACTAGTCGCAGCGGTGAGGGCCCTCACCAACTTCGCCTAGGGAGCAAGCACCCAAGGCTACATATCCTCTCCCGCCAGCGGGAGAGGGATTTTATCGAAAGGAATTCTCCCATGCGTGATGCAGTTATCGTTTCCACCGCCCGCACTCCGCTGACCAAAGCGGCGCGCGGCGCATTCAACAACACCACCGGCGCAACGCTGGGCGCCTTTTCGATTCGCGCCGCCGTCGAACGCGCCGGGCTGGAAGGCGGCGAAATCGACGATGTCGTGATGGGCACCGCCGTGCAGCAGGGCTCGACCGGCGGCAACGTCGCCCGCCTCGCCGCGTTGCGCGCCGGTTTGCCGGTAACCGTCCCCGCGATGACGATCGACCGTCAATGTTCCTCGGGCCTGATGACCATTGCCACGGCTGCCAAGCAGATCCTGGTCGACAATATGGACATCTGCGTCGCAGGCGGCGTCGAAAGCATCTCCAAGGTTGTCGGCAGCGGCAAGATGTTCGTCGAGCCGGACCGCGAACTGCTCGAAATGCACCCGCATATCTACATGCCGATGATCGGCACCGCAGAGGTCGTGGCGAAGCGCTATAATATCAGCCGCGAATATCAGGACGAATATTCGCTCCAGTCGCAGCAGCGCACCGCCGCCGCGCAGGCAGCGGGCAAATTTGATGACGAAATCATTGCCTGCAAGGCAAATATGGCGATTGTCGACAAGGAGACCAAGGAAGTCTCCTACAAGGAAGTCACCGCCGACCGCGACGATTGCAACCGCCCCGACACCACGCTCGAAGGGCTCGCCAGCCTCAAGCCGGTGATGGGCGAGGGCGGGGTGATCACCGCCGGAAATGCCAGCCAGCTCTCGGACGGCTCGTCGGCCTGCGTCGTGATGGAGGCCAAGGTTGCCGAAAAGCGCGGCCTGACTCCGCTCGGCCGCTATGTCGGCATGGCGGTCGCGGGCACCGAGCCTGACGAAATGGGCATCGGCCCGGTCTTCGCGATCCCCAAGCTGCTCGAACGCTTCAACCTCAAGATGGACGATATCGGCCTGTGGGAACTGAATGAAGCCTTCGCCGTGCAGGTGCTCTACTGCCGCGACAAGCTGGGCATTCCCGACGAACTGCTCAACGTCAACGGCGGCTCGATCTCGATCGGCCACCCCTTCGGCATGACCGGCGCACGCTGCACCGGCCACGCGCTGATCGAGGGCAAGCGCCGTGGCGTCAAATATGCCGTGGTGACCATGTGCATCGGCGGCGGTCAGGGCGCTGCCGGCCTGTTCGAAGTCCTGTAAATGCGGCTGTCGGCGCCTCGCATCCAACCGGTCGACGTCGATTCGCTCGACGCTGACCAGCGCGAGGCGCTGTCCCCTATTTCGGCGGCCGCAAGGGATGTGACCCGCTCCGACGGGCATATCCTCAATATTTTCCGGACGCTGGTGCATGCACCGAATGCACTCACAGCCTTTCTCACATGGGGTGGCTATATCCTGTCGCGGCGCAACAGCCTGTCGGAACGCGACCGCGAACTGGTGATCCTGCGGGTCGGCTACAACTGCCGGTCCGGATATGAATTCACCCAGCACAGCCGCATCGGGCTCGACGCTGGGCTGACCGAAGCAGAGGTGGCGGCGATCAAGGCCGGGCCCGACGATCCGTCGTGGAACGAACAGGATCGCGCGATGCTGCGCGCCACCGACGACCTGACCCGGGATTTCCATGTCAGCGACGCAAGCTGGGCAGCGCTGTCCTTCTTTGACGACCGGCAGAAAATGGACCTGGTGATGACCGTTGGCCAATATACGCAGGTGTCGATGATGCTGAACAGTTTCGGCGTCCAGCTCGACCCCGGCCAGACACTCGACCCGGCGCTCGATGCGCGCGCCTGATCCCGAATTTCCAACATGAGAGAGGATTGAAAATGGCAGCAATCGGAGTGGTTGCGACACTGACCGTCGCCGAAGGCAAAAATGCCGAATTTGAGGCAGTCTTTGCCGAACTGGCCGCCGCCGTGCGGGCCAACGAACCCGGCAACCTGTTCTACACGCTCACCCGATCACGCACCAATGGCCAGCTCTATCGCGTGCTCGAAGGCTATGCCGATCAGGCAGCGCTCGATGCGCATGGCAAGACCGACTATTTCCGCGCCGCAGGGCCAAAGCTCGGCCCCTGCCTCGCCGCTGCCCCCGAAATCGAATATCTCGACGCGGTTTGAATATCGGGCAGGATTTTGCCGGTTCAACCCGGCAGAATCATTCCATGGTCGAACCGGAAGCCGTCTTCACGGTCTTTCGCCAGCAATACAGGTCCGTCCAGATCGACCCAGTGTGCGGCTTGTGCCACCAGAAAGGCGGGCGCAATGCCCAGGCTGGTCGATAGCATGCAGCCCACCATCAGCTTCATTCCCAGCGCCTCTGCCTCGCGGGCCATTGCCAGCGCCTCGGTCAGCCCGCCCGCCTTGTCGAGCTTGATATTGATGCCGTCATAATAGCGCGCGCAAAGCTCCAGATCCGCGCGCGACTGGCAGCTTTCGTCCGCCAGAATCGGGACGGCCGCGTGCACGCCATCGAGCAGCGCATCCTGCCCCACCGGAACCGGCTGTTCGATCATTTCGACGCCGAGTGCCGCCAGCGCCACCGCCTCCGCCTCGATATCGAGTGCGCCCCAGCTTTCATTGGCATCGACGATCAACCGTGCCGCAGGAGCGCCCTTGCGCACCGCCGCCACCCGGTCGCGATCGCCCTCGCCAGTCAGCTTGAGTTTCAGCAGGCCGAAGCCGCGCGCGGCCGCCATGGCCGCATTTGCCTCCATCACGGCGGGATCGCCCAGCGAGATGGTGAAGGCGGTTTGCAGCGGCTTTGGCGCTTCGCCCAGACCGGCCACCTGCCACAGCGGTTTGCCGACGGCTTTGGCTTCGAGGTCCCACAAGGCACAATCAAGCGCATTGCGCGCAGCGCCCGGCGGCAGCAAAGTCTGCACCGCCGCCCGCGCGTCCGCCGCGTCCATAGGCGCCAGCGCATCGATGAGCGCTGCAATCTGTGTCAGGCAGCTTTCGGCGCTTTCGCCATGATAGTAGATCGCGGTCGCCTCTCCCAATCCGACATGCGTTCCATCGCTTGCCGCCGCGACCAGCACATCGACATGGGTCTTGGCCCCGCGCGAAATGATGAACTGTCCGGCTACCGGCCAGCGTTCGACAGCGGCGGAAATGGTCAATCCCAAGATGCGCTCCTATTGCAGCCCACGCCCTCAATAGCAGCGCCGTGTCGGGCGGCAATGCCGGGATTGCGGGATACGCCGCGCCATCTTGTCGCCGTTGCCGGTGCATTTGACTTTGGGCGTTGCGCACGACATGTTCGGGCCATGCAGAATCGGCACCGACTGTTGCGGTTTCGGCTCCACGGGGGCCAGCTTGTCACGGGCAATTAGCCCCGGGATCGGTGCCGCGCGCACGTGCATTCCGGGGCAGACCTGAATCCCAATAGCCATGAAGCGCCCGTCACGCGGCGCCAGATCACCGGAAAAAGCAAGTTATGACCACAGGTTCAACCGCGACGCGGCGCCCGCCCGTTCGCATGATCGATATAGAAGCCGACCGGATCGCCGACCTTGCCGTCGGCATTGCCCAGCGCCTGCCTCAGATGAGCACGCTGCTGCTGGAGGAGACCAGCCGCGCGGAACTGCATTCGGCCGCAAATATTCCGCCCGATGTGGTGGTGATGAATGCCGTCGTCGAGTTTGTTGACGAGGCGAACGGCCAGTCGCGCACCGTGCAACTGGTCTATCCGTGCGATGCGGATATCGACGCCGGACGCATTTCGATCCTGACCCCGGTGGGCGCGGGCCTGATCGGGCTGCGCCAGGGCCAGTCGATTTCCTGGCCCGACCGGGAAGGGAACGAACGCCGCCTGTCGATCGTCAGGGTCGCTCCTCCCGCTTCTACGGGGTGATGGCGCCGATCGTGCCCAGGGCAGCGGCTGTCCGCAGCGTCAATTGTGGTCGATGATCCACGCTTCGACGATCGGCGCAATTTTCTCGCGCCATTTGCTGCCGTTGAAGATGCCATAATGGCCGACTTCGGGGGCCATATGATATTGCTTCATATTGTCGGGCAGGCCGGTCGAGATATCGAGTGCTGCCTTTGTCTGGCCAATTCCGCTGATATCATCGCGTTCACCTTCGATGGCGAGCAGCGCGATATCGTTTATGGCGCCCGGATCGACCAGCTTGCCGCGATAGTTGAACTCACCCTTGGGCAGCAAATGGCGCTGGAACACGGTGTCGACGGTCTGCAGATAGAATTCGGCGGTCATATCGCACACCGCGCGATATTCGTCGTAAAACTCCTTGTGCCGGTCTGCGCTTTCACCATCACCTTCGACGAGGTGCGAGAACATCGACCAATGGCTGATCATGTGGTTGCCCAGATTCATCGACATGAAGCCGGTGAGCTGCAACCAGCCCGGATAGACCCGACGCCCCGCGCCCTTGTAGTAAGGCGGCACGGTAGCGATCACATTATGGACGAACCAGTCGTGCGGACGGCGGGTGGCGTGATCGTTGACCGCAGTCGGTGCCTCGCGCGTGTCGATCGGGCCGCCCATCATGGTCAGCGTGCGCGGGCGCAGCGGATGCTTGTTCGCGCTCATGATCGCGGCTGCGGCATAGGCCGGGACCGAGGGCTGGCAGACCGCAAGCATATGCGCACCACGACCACCCGCATCGGGGCCGATAAATTCAAGCCACTCGATCAGATAATCGATATAGCTTTCCAGATCGAAGCCACCGCCGGTCAGCGGCACGTCGCGCGCGTCTTTCCAGTCGGTGATGTACACATCATGCGTCGGCAACATCCGCTCGACAGTGCCGCGCAGCAGCGTCGCGAAATGGCCCGACATCGGCGCACAGATGAGCAGCTTCGGCTTTGTCTCGCTGCCTTCATAGGTGAAATGCTTCAACTGACCGAACGGCTTGCGCGCGACATTATGCTCGTCGACGGGCAGATGCTTTCCGTCAATTTCAACGACATTGATACCAAATGCAGGCTTGCCGCGCGGCATCACCGAATGCGCAAATACGTCAAGCGCGGAGGCTGTGACCGAAGTCAGATTGCCATAATTGAATGGCGCATTGGTGAAATTGTTGAGGAAATCGGCCTGTTTCTGCGCAAGCCAGCCCGCGCTCGCCAGAAAGCCGCGCTGGATGTCGTAACCGGTGTAAAGCATATCTGCGATCCTGCGAATGTCGTGTTTCACCGGCCAGCATAGGCATTTATTGTGCATTGCACCATAAAAAAGCGCAGTCGGCAAATTCTCTGCGATTGTGGCGTTTCGCAGCGACTGCTAGGCAGCCGGAATGACTGACAATGCCCTTGAGCAAGCAGCAGAAGCAAATGCTGCGACCTCCCCCGAAAAAGCGGCGAACAAGCGCCTGTCTAACCTTGGCATGATCTGGAAACATGCGGCCCGCTATCCCCGGCAAATCCTGTTTGCCGGTCTGGCCTTGCTGGTGGCGGCCGGGGCGACACTGGCGATCCCGATGGGGTCGAAATATGTCATCGATAATGGCTTCGCCGAAAATGGCGGCGATGTAGCGCCCTATTTCCAGGCGCTGCTGGCCATTGTCGTTGTCCTCGGCTTTGCAACGGCGTTCCGCTTCTATTTTGTCAGTTGGCTCGGTGAGCGGGTGGTCGCGGATATCCGGGTCGCGGTTCAGAACAACCTGTTGCGCCTCGCCCCCCGCTTCTTCGAGGAAAACCGCCCGGCGGAAATTGCCAGCCGGATGACGTCGGATACGGCCGTTATCGAACAGGTGGTCGGCACCACCGTTTCGGTGGCGCTGCGCAACATCGTGATCGGCGTTGGTGGCATTGCCCTGCTGTTCAGCATGGCGCCCAAGCTGACCGCGATATTGCTGTTCGGGATTCCGCTGGTCGTCTTTCCGATCGTCTATATGGGCCGCCGCCTCGAAAAGGCGTCGCGCAGCAGCCAGGACCGCGTGGCCGATATCGGCACCATCACCTCGGAATCGCTCGGCGCGCTGAAGATCGTGCAGGCCTTCGGGCAGGAAGCGCGCGAGCAGCAGCGCTTTGCCGACGCGGTCGAGAACACCTTCGCCGCCGCCAAGAAGCGCATCCGCATCCGCGCGACGATGACGGCAATCGTCATCGCGCTGATTTTCGGCGCCATCACGATGCTGGTGTGGGAGGGTGTCGATCAGGTCGCGGCGGGCAACATCACCAGCGGCACGATCATGGCGCTCGTCCTTTATGGCGGGCTGGTCGCAGGGGCGTTCGGCGCGCTGTCCGAAGTCTATGGCGATCTGGTGCGCGCGGCGGGCGCCTCTGCCCGACTGGCCGAACTGATGCAGGAAGTGCCCGACATCGCTCCACCTGCCAATCCGGTCGCGATGCCGGCACCGCGCGGGCAGATCGAATATCAGAATGTCAAATTCCGCTATCCGACCCGGCCCGAAGTTGCCGCGCTCAGCGATTTCAGCCTGAAAATTGTGCCCGGCGAAACCGTTGCCGTGGTCGGGCCGTCGGGGGCAGGCAAATCGACCCTGTTCCAGTTGGCGCAGCGTTTTTACGATCCCGAAGCGGGCACGGTCCGCATCGATGGCGTCGCGCTGACCAGCGCCGATCCGGCCGAATTCCGCCAGCGTATGGCACTGGTGCCGCAGGATACGGTGCTGTTTGCTGCCTCGGCGCGCGACAATCTGCGCTATGGCAACTGGCTGGCCGATGATGCCGCGATCTGGGCCGCCGCCGAACAGGCCAATGCGGGCAATTTCCTGCGCGAACTGCCGCAGGGCCTCGACACCTATCTGGGCGAAGGCGGGGCGCGGCTTTCGGGCGGGCAGCGGCAACGCATCGCCATTGCCCGCGCGCTGTTGCGCGATGCGCCGATCCTGTTGCTCGACGAGGCGACCAGCGCGCTCGACGCCGAAAGCGAGCGGCTGGTGCAGGATGCGCTCGAACATCTGATGGAAGGCCGCACCACCATTGTCATCGCCCACCGCCTGGCGACCGTGCGCAAGGCCGACCGGATCATCGTGATGGACGAAGGCCGCATCGTCGAGGAAGGCACGCACGACAGCCTGAGCAAGGCGGGCGGGCTTTATGCGCGGCTGGCGAGTCTGCAGTTCGACGCTTGATCGAAAGGCGGACCGGCTGAGGCCTGGAAGGCTCGACGACGATCCGCTGGCAGCCCTGCGACAGGACACCGGGATGGGATTCTCGCAGAGACGCAGAGGGTTCGCAGAGCGCGCAGAGAGATGCGCTTACAGGGCAAAGCCGCTTCCAAACGGCTTATAGCGCCGAAAATATCAGCATCGGGTAATTGGATGAGCCTTCGGCTCGAAGATACCTCCACTGCACATTCTGCGAACCCTCGCGCCACTGCGAGGACCCATAAAAAAGGGCGGCACCAGGGCCGCCCTCTCTATGTCGATTGCTGTATTCGATCAGTTGCCGGGCGTGGCCGACTTCCCGAATACGCGATATTGTTCGTTTCCGACGAAACCGAACTTTGTAATGCCGCTGCGCTTAACAACAGCCAGCGTCTGGTCGACGATGTTATACATCGCGGTCGGTGCGGGCTGGAACTGCAGTTCCGGCTCCGGATTCATCGACTTGGTCTGAACGAGATATTGCTCGATCTGATCCAGCGACGACGGCGTACCATTCCACTGGATTTCGTTGTTCGGCATGATCACGATCTTGTTGACCACCGGGTCGATAGGGACTTCCGGCGGCGGCTGGTTCGGATCCTGCACCGGCAGGTCGATATTAACAGCGTGCGATACCGGCGGGATGGTGATCATCAGCATGATGAGAAGAACGAGCATGACGTCGATCAACGGCGTCGTGTTCATTTCCATCATCGGCTGGCCATCATCCTTGCCACCACTCATTGCCATGATTTTTGCTC
>JADLBY010000150.1 GCA_020847445.1 Sphingomonadaceae bacterium
ACACGAAGGATTACGCCCACATCGATCATGGCTACGCCGCCACGATCCATAAGGCACAGGGCATGACGGTGGACCACGCCCATGTGCTCGCGACACCGGGCATGGACAGCCATTCCGCCTATGTCGCCATGTCGCGCCATCGCGAGGGGCTGGCGCTTCATTATGGGCGCGATGACTTTGCCGACCGCTCGAAACTTGTTCGCACCCTGAGCCGCGAGCGCGGGAAGGACATGGCGGGCGACTACAAGCCCGAGCAGGCCTTCGCCGAGCTGCGCGGCATCAGCTTTCGCGAGCGGATCGTGGCGATGGTTCGGCAGGTGCCGGAGAAGGCCAATTCGATCTTCGGAAACTTCCGTCCGCAGGCCCGCCAGCTCGAACCGCTTCCTGCACAGGCAAACACGCAGAACGACCAGCGCCGTGCAGTCGAACGCTACGCCCGTGCTCTTGGCGAAATCGGCACAATGCAGGCCCAGGGCCTGCCCGTGCTCCCGCACCAGAAGGACGCGCTGGAAAAGGCAGGAAAGGCGCTCGACGCGATCCGGCCCCATGCAGCCACTGACCTCGCCAACGCACTGGATCGCCGTCCTGAGCTAATTGCAGAGGCCGCTGGCGGACGCATCCAGGAGGTCATGCGCGCCATGCAGGACGAAGCCGCCTTACGCACCGATCCGGCGCTGCGATCCGAACGCTTTGTTAGCGACTGGCAGGGGTTGAGCACGGCGCGCAAGCAGCTTGAGCAGCAGGGCGACCGAGCGGGTGCTGCCCGCGTCTCAGCCAAGCTGACCGAACTGGCAAAGGGACTTGAACGCGACCCGCAGGTCGAAGGCCTGCTGCGCGGCAAGACTCGCGAACTGGGTATCGATCCGAAGCCCGAGCGCAGCATCGCTGATGAACTTACCGCAACCCTGACCCGCGAGCGCAAACTCGAAATCGGGATGGGCATTTAGGAGCAGCAAGATGCAAGAAGACGACCAAAACGAAGAAGTGCAGCTGGAGATCGACATGGAGGAAGCGCCGCTTCCCGACCCCGAACCGGCCCCCGAACCCATTGGCGAACCGGACGAAGCGACGCAGGCTTTTGCAAGGCTGGAAGGCGAACTGGCGATGATGCGCCGTGCCGTGCAGCACCTTGCCGCCGAGCGGGCCGATATCGTCATTCCCGATTACACCGCAACCTTGGGCCAGATGGCAGGTCAGCTTGAACAGGTCTCCGAATCGCTCACTGCCATCGGCGGCAAACCCGCAATCACGCTGACCCCGGAAGACATTGCGGTTCAGATCAAGCGCGCCTCGCATGACATGCAGCGCGACACCAGCGACCTGTTCCGGCAGGGCCGCAAGGACTTCGACAGCGTCACCGCGCAGCTCAGTGCTATGGTCGGGCGTGTCCGCACCGAGGGCGAGCAGAAGCGCCAGACCTGGCGCTTTGCAGGTGTGGGGGTGCTGATCGGTATCCTGCTTTGGTCGATCCTCCCCGGCACCATCGCGCGCGCCATGCCCGAAAGCTGGCATTGGCCCGAATGGATGGCTCGCAAGGCTGTCGACGAGCCGACCATAGTTGAGGCGGGAATAAGATTGATCCGATCGCAGAATCCGCAGGCATGGGAGGAGTTGGCGACAGCGCAGCGTATCCTCAACGCAAACCGCGATGCCTTCGAACGCTGTGCCGAAAAGGCGCGAAAGGCGGAAGGATCAGTCAACTGTTCAATTCAGATCGACCAACCAGACCCATTGTGAGCGCAGGAGATTTTCGTTCATAGGAGCCAGAAACCAAGGCAAGAACGATCTGGACAAATGGTAACGTATATGTTACCCAAGGCGGTGTTATGTGATTATTGAAGAGTATGTCCGCGACGACGGTTCTTGCCCTTTCCGAAGCTGGTTTGACGATCTCGATGTCCAGGCATCAGCCAAGGTAGCCACGGCTATCGTCCGCATGGAGCTCGGCAATCTGTCGAACGTCAAATGGATCGGCAAAGGACTTGGCGAATACCGGATCGATTGGGGGCCAGGATACCGCCTCTATCTGACACGGGACGGAGATCAGTTGGTCATTCTTTTCGTGGGCGGGACCAAGAAGCGGCAACAGGCGGACATCAGGCAGGCAACCGCGTTGCTGGAAGAATACAAGAGCCGGAAGGCCAAGGCAAAGAAGGCAAGGAGTTGAGCAAAGTGGCACTGACACGCGATTTCAAGGAGACGGTGAAGGAACGCGCCGCGCGCGATCCTGCATTCGCCAAGGCCATGCTGGATGAAGCCGCGACTGCCTTTCTAAATGGCGAGCCGCACGTGGCACGCCTGATCCTGCGCGACCTCGTGAATGCATCAGTTGGATTCGAAGGCCTCGCCGCAGAAACCAATCGACCGAGCAAGAGCCTGCACCGGATGCTTTCGGAAAAAGGCAATCCGAGCATGGACAATCTTGCCGCCATTTTCGGCGCGGTTCGCAAGCAGTGGGGTGTTGAGTTCGAAGCCCACGGCGTGAAGGCTGCTTGATAGGAGCGACTTTCCCTCCGATGTATCGACATGCTGGCCATCACCATCAAAGTTCAGACGATTTCCACAATGATGGTAAGATCGTTGGTATGGACGACACTCGATCGATCATAGATTGTTCTATATCAATGCACTAGGCATATACCCAAGCTCCTGTCTCCCCGACCATTATATCGGTGACAAATAAGTCACTGATATAATTGATAAAAATAAGCCACTTTTGACCTGTGCAGGAACTGTGTAGAAGTTTTTGCGGTTTGTCTCGAACGTCGGCGATTTCAGATCGTCGGTTTCTCATCATTTCTGGTCAATGACGGAATAGAGATTCGTATGCGCGACCCGCGCCCGGAATCATTCTGAACTCCGCCCACTTGCATGGCGCCGCTTAGGGGAGCGACGTATAGCTACGGCAGGTTTGCCATTTGCGCGGTTATCGAGACGCTAGGGTCGCGTTGAACATCGAAATCCTACCTGTAGGCGTGTCCAATCCCCACGAGGCGTCTAGCGGTCTGCCACAAATGCGAGCCAGCTCACGCTCTAGGAAACCATCGGCATTCGGCTGGGTGTTGGTGCGGCCATCTGCGGACTGCACGATCTTGAACGCCTGCCGCATCAGCCAGCTTCGCTGCATGGCATAGTCGGCAATCAGAATTCGCCCGCCCGGCCTCGCCGCCTTGAACATCGCCTCAATCCCGGCGCTCTTCTCCGCGAGCGGGACTTGATGAAAGACAAGGCTGGAGACTATCTTGTCGAACAGCCCGAAGTTTGCAGCATCGCGGGCGAACCCCGCTAGCCATTCAATTTCCACCCCGGCAGCTTCGGCCTTGGCTGCGGCTATTCTGCGCGCATCAGGATCGGGATCGAGTCCCACAACGATTGCTTGCGGCTCCATCTGTTTGATCAAAATCGCCAAGGAGCCGGTCCCGCTGCCGACATCAAGGATGCGCTCGCCCGGTTTAGGTCCGAGTGCAGCGAGCAGTCTGGCCCGCCATGTCGCCTCACGGGTCAACAGGGCAAGTAAGCGGTCGTAGGCGCTTGTCGGCAGGAAACGCCCTGCGGCGGGCGTGAATTCAGCTTCAGGCACTGCGCCGCTTCTTTCGTATCGGCCAGCGCATGAACAACAGAACGGTGCCAGCAATGCCCAATGCTAGGCCGCCAATGGCGAAAGCCAGCAACCACCAGGTGTTGAAATTCTCGTGATTCTTCCAGTCCATGATGTGAAGGCTCCAGAAAAAATCATAGAGCCGCCAAGTTCCGGTACGAACGGCGGAGATCCTTCCGCTCTCTGCCGCGACAAAGACGCTGGTGCGGTCTGCGTCGGCAAAGGCGATGCGCCATGCGGGCAGCGCACCCCGATATTCAGGGCTTTCTGCGGTAACTCGGCTTGGCCGTGAGGCTGGCTTGTCTGCCTCTTTCCACGCAGCGCGTGCAATCCGCGTCGCTTGAACGGCATCGACGGGCGGCAATGCAATACCAGTGCGGGCATCGAACAGGCGAATGCCCTTTCCGGTCGCAACCTCGGCAATCGCTTCCCCGTCGAGCATCCGCCAAGCAACCGCCTCAACAGGCGCACCGACCTGTGCGATCAGCGTTCCCGGAGCGACCATCGGGGTGTCCGGCGGGATGGTGGCAATTGCCTCACGATCCACCAGATGCTCCCCGCGCACCTTGTCGATGGGTAGGAAGCTCATGATCACGCCGCTGGCAAACCAGATGAGAAGTTGCGCGCCGATCACCAGCGCCAGCCATTTGTGAACGCGGCTCGCGGCCAGATGAACTCTCGTGCGGCCCTTCATCAGAACCAGAACCGGATTCCGGCAACGAAATTGACCACGCTCGCATCCTCCCCAGCGGCACTGGCATAGCGTGCCGTATCCCCAACTTTTCTCGACCACTCGACGCCGACGTAGGGCGCGAACTCCTTTCGCACCTCGTATCGCAGCCGCAGTCCCAGCTCCACATCGGTCAGGCCGGAACCCACTCCGATCGCTGGCATGTCCTGAGCGGACAGGTTGAATTCCGCGCGCGGCGAGAGGATCAGGCTTTGCGTGATGCGCTGATCGTAGCTGCCCTCGGCCCGCGCGCGGAAATCGCCCTTGTCGGACAGGAAGAGTTGCCCCGACAGGTGGAACCAGTAGGGCGCAACGCCCTCAATGCCGACCACTGCATAGGTCCGCGAGGGATCGGGCCGAAAGTCGTGCCGGACGCCGACATGGGCGTTCCAATATGGTGCGACGGCACGGGAATAGAGCAACTGAACTTCTGCGTCGTCGATTGGTTCGCCGAACGTGCCTTCGCCTTCCGTCTTGACCATGAAGCGGTCGATGTCGCCGCCGAACCAGGCTTCCGCTTCCCAGCGGTAGCCGTCGCCACCCTTGCGCGCCTGATACTCGGCAAGGTCGAACAGAATCATCGAGCCATTGAACACGCCATGTTCACGCCGCAATGTGTCGCGTGACCGCGCCATTTCGGCAGGATCGAAGAGCGCATCGGCAGCATGGTCCTCCGGCGGAGCGGGAGCTGGGGCATTGCCGATCTCGCCCCCGCTATCTGCTGGCATCGCACCCATGTCGTGTCCGGCGTGCGGATCGCTCGGAACGGGTGCCGGTTCCGGTATTTTGGCGGGCATGTCGTGGCCAGCGTGAGGGTCCGCTGGCTTTACTGCTGGTGTAGGTTCTGGGGCGACGACTGGCGGCGTTCCATGCCCTTCGTGTTGTGCAAGGGCGGGTGATGTCATCAACAGCGCGGCTGTTGTAAGGAGAAGGCGCGTCATGCCCCTTCCTCCTCGTGCCGGACGGTAACGACGCGAAACATGCCCGCGTGCATATGGAGCAGCATATGGCAGTGGAACGCCCAGTCGCCTAAGGCATCAGCGGTCAGGTCAAACGACACTTTGCCGCCCGGCAGGACATTGACGGTGTGCTTCATCGGATGATGGCCGGGATTGCCCGTCACAACCTCGAAGAAATGACCGTGGAGATGGATCGGGTGCGGCATCATTGTGTCATTGATGAGGTTGACCCGCACCCGCTCGTTGTGCCGGAAGGCAAGCGGCTCGGCCTTGTCGCTGAACTTCACCCCGTCGAACGACCACATATAGCGTTCCATGTTGGCAGTCAGATGCACGTCGATTTCGCGCGAAGGTGTTCGTTTATCCGGGTTGGGCGCGAGCGATTTGAGGTCGCGGTAGGTCAGCACGCGGTGATCGACCTTCTCCAGCCCGGTCGGTCGGTCGCCGGTGCGGTCGGCGGGCATTGGCGAGAGCGTCGCAACGCCCGGTCCCATTTTGACCTGCGGCGCAACCGACGGGTCGCGCATCTTCATCGACCCGTGATCCATCCCTGCCATGTCACCGCCCATCGCGGAGTGGTCCATGCCAGCCATGTCGCCCCCGGACATATCCATTGCGCCCATATCGCCCATACCCATGTCCTTCATGGTCAGGAGCGGGCGTTCACGCAGGGCGGGAATTGCGGCAGCCATGCCGAGTTGTGGAGCAAGCGTCGCACGGCAAAGCCCGGAGCGGTCGATAGCCTCGGCGATCAGCCCGTAGGCGCGTGCATCGCCGGGTTGCACAATGACATCGTAGGTTTCGGCGATGCCGATCTGGAACTCATCGGTTTCGACTGGCTGCACGTCCAGCCCATCGGCCGCCACAACCGTCATCGGCAGGCCCGGCAACCGGACGTTGAAATTGGTCATGGCAGAGGCGTTGATGATCCGCAGCCGCACCCGCTCGCCGGGGGTGAACAGCCCGGTCCAGTTCTCGCCCGTGCCGTGGCCGTTTATCAGGTAATGGTAAGTCGAGCCGGTCGCGTCCGAGATGTCGGTCGGGTCCATGAGCATCCCGCCCCACATCACCCGGTCCTTGAGCGGCTGATCCTTACGTTGAAGCAACCCGTCGAGCGTCTGCTTCTGGCGGTTGTAATACCCGCCCTGCGACTTGAGCTTGCGGTAAATGGTATGCGGATGGGTGAAGCTCCAGTCCGACAACACGATTACATGCTCGCGGTCATATGCAACCGGATCGGGTCCAGCGGGATCAATCACGATGGCGCCAAACATGCCCATCGGCTCCTGCATACCGGAATGGCTATGATACCAGTAGGTTCCGGCTTGCCGCACGGGAAACTCGTATTTGAATGTCTGCCCAGGCTTGATGCCGGGAAAGCTGATTCCCGGAACACCGTCCATCTGGAAAGGCAGCAAAAGTCCGTGCCAATGGATCGAGCTGTCCTCGTCGAGCGTGTTGGTGACGGCCAGCTTGACGGTCTGGCCTTCTTTCAGGCGAATCACTGGAGCTGGCAAAGTGCCGTTTACCGTCACCGCATGACCGGTCTTGCCGCCGGTCTCGAACATGGTGTGACCGATGCTGAGCGCGATCTCCGCACCCGAAAGCGTTGCCATCGGCGCGCGAAGCCCCGGCGTGCCGGTTCGCGCCCAGGCCGGAAACAGGGGGGCAAGCGCTGAGCCTCCGCCCAGAGCAGCAGTTG
>JADLBY010000151.1 GCA_020847445.1 Sphingomonadaceae bacterium
ATAACGCCCGCAATCTCGCCGCCCGGGGCAAAAGGCCGCGGCGGTTTGAATTGATAACGGTCCTCGATCATCAGCGTGTCGGGAAAGTTGATCGAACAGGCCTTGATCGCGACCACGACCTGCCCGGGCCCGGCAGTCGGTTCGGGCAGCTCGCCCAATATAAGGGTTTCGGGGCCGCCGGTGACGGTCGATAGCAGCGCTTTCATAGGTCGTTCCTCTCAATCAATCTCCGCCCCAAAGGGCGCAAAAATGTGAAAGAGGCAAGAGGGAAAGAGGGGTTGGGCCCTGAACTGGCTCCTCTTTTCCTCCCGCCTCTTTTGCAAATGGACGCGCAAGCGCTTGGCTTACGCTACGGCTGGTGCCAGCCACGGCTTTTCTGCCGCCAGCCTGGCTTCATAATCCGAAATTGCGGCGCTGCTGGCCAGCGTCAGGCCGATCTCGTCGAGGCCGTTCATCAGGCAATGCTTGCGGAACGGGTCGATCTCGAAGGTGAAGCGGTCCTGAAAGGGCGTCGTCACCACCTGATTCTCCAGATCGATATGGATCGGATCGGGCATATCCGGGTTTTCCTGGACTACCACCATCAGCCGGTCGACCGCCGCCTGCGGCAACACCACGGTCAGCACGCCATTCTTGTAGGCGTTGCCGGAAAAAATGTCGGAAAAGCTGGGCGCGATCACCGCCTTGATGCCCATATCGTCCAATGCCCAGGCCGCATGTTCGCGGCTCGACCCGCAGCCGAAATTGTCGCCCGCGATCAGGATCGGCGAACCGGCATATTCGGCGCTGTCGAAGATATTGCCGGAATCCTTGCGCAACGCCTCGAACGCACCCTTGCCCAGCCCGGCCCGGCTGATCGTCTTCAGCCAATGCGCGGGGATGATGATGTCGGTATCGACATTTTTGAGGCCGAACGGATAGGCCTTGCCGGAGATGGTGTTGACGGGGTTCATTGGGCCAGCTCCCGCACATCGGTGAGCCTGCCGGTGACTGCCGCCGCCGCCGCCATGGCGGGGCTGACAAGGTGGGTCCGCGCCCCCGGCCCCTGCCGCCCGACGAAATTGCGGTTGCTGGTGGAGGCGCAGCGCTCGCCTGCAGGCACCTTGTCGGGGTTCATGCCGAGGCAGGCCGAACAGCCGGGTTCGCGCCATTCCAACCCTGCTTCGATGAAGATGCGGTCGAGTCCCTCGGCCTCGGCCTGGCGCTTGACCAGCCCCGATCCGGGGACGACGATGCCCCAGCGGATGTTCGCAGCCTTTTTGCGGCCTTTGAGCACCGCCGCAGCGGCGCGCAAATCCTCGATCCGGCTGTTGGTGCAACTGCCGATGAAGATATTCTGCACCTCGACCTGCGAAAGCGGCGTGCCGGGGGTTAGGCCCATATAATCGAGGCTCTTTTGCGCCGCTTCCTGCTTTGCGGGATCGGCAAAGCTGGCCGGATCGGGCACGTTGCCGGTGATCGGCACGACATCTTCGGGCGAGGTGCCCCAGGTGACGCTGGGGGCAATGTCGGCCGCGTCGATCACCACGACCTTGTCATAGGCCGCGCCCGGATCGGTGGCCAGCGTGCGCCACCAGGCGACCGCCGCCTCCCAGTCCGCGCCTTTGGGGGCCATCGGGCGGCCCTGCAGATAGGCGAAGGTCTTGTCGTCGGGGGCGCATAGCCCCGCGCGCGCGCCATGTTCGATTGCCATGTTGCTGACCGTCAGCCGCCCCTCGATGCTCAGGTCGCGGATCGCGCTGCCGGTATATTCGATGACATAGCCGGTGCCGCCCGCTGCCCCGAGCACGCCGGTGATGTGGAGCACGATATCCTTGGCGGTGACGCCGGGGCCGACTTCGCCCTCGACGCGGACCTCCATCGATTTCGATTGCTTCAATTGCAGCGTCTGCGTCGCCAGCACATGCTCGACCTCGCTGGTGCCGATGCCGAAGGCGAGCGCGCCAAGCCCGCCATGGCAGGCGGTGTGGCTGTCGCCGCAAACGATGGTCGTGCCGGGCAGCGAGAAGCCCTGCTCGGGGCCGACGACATGGACGATGCCCTGTTCGGCATCGGCATCGCCGATATAGCGGATACCAAAAGCCGGGGCGTTGGCCTCCAGCGCCGCCAATTGCTGCGCGCTTTCGGGATCGGTAATCGGGATGCGCGCTCCGTTCGCATCGCGACGCGCGGTGGTCGGCAGATTATGGTCGGGCACCGCCAGCGCCAGATCGGGCCTGCGCACCGTGCGCCCGGCGGCGCGCAGCCCTTCAAAGGCCTGCGGGCTGGTCACTTCATGCACCAGATGGCGGTCGATAAAGATCAGGCAGGTGCCATCATCGCGGGCGGAGACGACATGTGCGTCCCAGATTTTCTGATACAGGGTGCGGGGCTGATTCATATGCTGGGCCTAAAGGCACAGCATATCGCGCTTGGCAAGCAAGGATATTTTATAGCCATTCTGGAAAATGTAATCATCGGTCGCTATATCGGGAGCTGCAATGACGACACTCTCCCACCTGTTTCCGATCCGGATTGTCCCTGAAGACATCGACTTCATGGGGCATGTGAACAACAGCCGCTATTTGAACTGGGTGCAGGAGGCGGTGCTCGAACATTGGCGCAACCTCGCCCCGCCCGAAGCGGTTGCGCAGCGCGCCTGGGTCGCGCTCAAGCATGAGATTACCTATCGCAAGCC
>JADLBY010000152.1 GCA_020847445.1 Sphingomonadaceae bacterium
GACCTATTATGGCCGCTGGACCTACAAGTTCGAGGAAGCCGCCCGCCAGGGCGCGGCCGCCGCGCTGATCGTCCACGATACCGCCCCCGCCGCTTATGGCTGGAACGTCGTCAATTCGAGCTG
Source organism: Sphingomonadaceae bacterium (assembly GCA_020847445.1). Taxonomy (GTDB): domain Bacteria; phylum Pseudomonadota; class Alphaproteobacteria; order Sphingomonadales; family Sphingomonadaceae; genus Sphingorhabdus_B. Next base: position 124 of record JADLBY010000152.1, read on the forward strand.
GACCGGTCCGCAATTCCTTGCCCAATCCAAAAATGGCGGGGCGGATCAGACCAAGGCCAATGGCTGGGTGCAAAAGGATGTCGCGACGAAGATCATGGCGGCTGGCGGCCAGGATCTGGGCAAAGCCATGGCAGCAGCGAAAGCCAAAGGCTTCAAGGCAATCCCGCTTGGATTGAAGGCCGGGCTGAGCTTTGAAAACACCATTTCCAAAAAGAACAGCCGCAATATCGTCGGCATATTGAAGGGGGCCAAGCGCCCTGACGAATATGTGCTTTACACCGCACATTGGGACCATCTGGGCCGCTGCACGCCGGTTGCTGGTGACGATATCTGCAACGGCGCGGTTGACAATGCGACCGGCACAGCGGCGCTGGTCGCTTTGGCCGAAGCGCATAAAAAGGCGGGCACGCCCGATCGCAGCATCGTCTTCCTTGCGGTGACGGGCGAAGAATCCGGGCTGCTCGGTTCGAAATATTATGCCGAAAACCCGATCTATCCGCTCGCGCAGACCGTGGGCGGGGTCAATATGGACGCCTTTTCGATGTCTGGCCCGGCGAAGAACCTGACCGTTATCGGCATGGGCAAGTCCGACCTCGACAGCTATCTGAACGCGGCCGCCAAAATCGAAGGCCGCACGCCTGACCGGGAACCAACCCCCGAAAAGGGCTTCTACTATCGTTCGGACCATTTCAGCTTTGCCAAGCTGGGCGTGCCGATGGTCTATTTTGAGGGCGGCGACGATCTGGTCAAGGGCGGCAAGGAAGCTGCCGAGAAGGCCGCCAAGGATTATGAGGAAAACCGGTATCACGCGCCCGACGACGAATTTGACGAAAGCTGGGACTGGTCCGGCGTGATGGCTGATTTGCGGCTATATTATCGTGTTGGCCGCATGCTTGCGATGACCAGCGCCTGGCCCAACTGGGTAGAAGGTGACGAGTTCCGCGCAATCCGTGACAAGAGCCGCGCCGGAAACTGAACGCGATGACATTTCGGATGCCTGCCGAATGGGCGACGCATGAACGTGTGTGGATCGGTTTCCCCAGTTTCTGGGGCCACTGGGAAGCCCCTTATGAGGATGCCCAGCGCCAGATTGCCGCCTTTGCCAATGCTGTCTGGGATGGCGGCAATGGCGAAACCGTTCATCTGATCTGCGGATCGGATGATGCCGCCCGTTTCGCGCGCGATCTGGTTGACCCCGGGGTCAAGGTAGAGCGGCGCTCCATAGGGGATGTCTGGCTACGCGATACCGGCTGCATCACCGTGATGAACGGCGGACAAAGACTGGCGCGCGATTTCGGATTCAATGGCTGGGGCAACCGTTTCAATTTTGACGGTGACCAGACGATCGGCGAAGAAATGGCGCGCGAAGCCGGGTTGGCGGTTACCGCGTGCGACTGGATCCTCGAAGGTGGATCGATCGACGTCGATGGCGAAGGCCAGGCGGTAACGACCACCGATTGCCTGCTCAATCCCAACCGCAACCCGACGCTCGACAAAGCGGCCATCGAAGACCGGCTGGCGCGCGATCTGGGAATCGACCGGCTGCTCTGGCTGGGGGACGGGCTGGCCAACGACCATACCGACGGCCATGTCGACAATCTGGCGCGCTATGTGGCGCCCAACCATCTGGTCATTCCCGAAGCGCGCGATGCAGACGATCCCAACGCCGCGGTCTATGCCGACGCCCGCAAACGGGCCGAAGACTTTGGCTGCACGGTCACGCCCCTGCCCTCGGTCGGACGCTTCGAACAAAATGGCGAAGCGGTTCCGGCCAGCTATATGAATTTCTACATCGGCAACAGCACCGTGGTGGTTCCCATCTATGGCAGCCGCCATGACGATGCCGCACTGGCAGAATTGGAGCCATTATTTCCCGGCCGGAAAATTGTCGGGCTGCACGCCGATGCCGTCCTGACCGGTGGCGGCAGTTTCCATTGCTCGAGCCAGCAGGTGCCCGTTTGACGATATTGGCCTGCTGACCAAAGTGGCGCATAAACGCCGACATATAGTCAAAAGAGAGGAGCCTCCCCATGAAGAAAACCCTGTTTCTCGCGCTGGCCGTTGCCGCGCTGTCGTCCCCTGCCAAAGCCGAAGATCATGGCCACAAGCATGATGCCGCCCATGCCGCAATGCACAAGGCGCACAAGGACCGAATGGCAGCGATCCTCGCCGATCCGGCCCGCGCCGAAGATGCCAAGCGCGACAAATATCGCCATCCTGCCGAAACCTTCGAATTTTTCCGCATCCACCCCGACCATGTCGTCGGCGAATATGCGCCCGGTGGCGAGTGGATCTCGCGGACTTTGGGGCGCTATATGGACGGCAGCGGCAAGTTCAACGGCCTCTTTTTCAGCACCACTGTTTTCGCGGATGAAAAGACCCGCGAGGGTGTGAAGGCCGGAGCCGCCAAATTTCCCGAAGATGTGGCCAAAGTGACCGGCAAGCCGGCTTCGGACTATCGCGGCTTTACGCTGGATGCAGTTCCCGAGGGCGCAAACGGCACCTTCGACCGCATCATCGTGATGCGCATGATGCACAACCTGATGCGCTGGAACATGGCCGACCAGGAAATAAAGCGCATGCGCGACCTGCTGAAACCTGACGGCCTTCTGGGCATTGAACAGCATCGGGCAAAGCCTGATGCACCCTTTGCCTATGCCGATGGCAGCAAGGGCTATCTGCGCGAAGCCGATGTGATCAAATTCATGGAAGTGAACGGCTTCGAACTGGTCGCCAAAAGCGAGATCAACGCCAATAGCAAGGACAGCGCCGACTATCCGGATGGTGTCTGGACCTTGCCCCCCACCCGCCGGTTCGACAAGGAAAATGACGCCAAATATCAGGCAATCGGCGAGAGTGATCGGATGACCCTGCTGTTCAAGAAACGGCCTTGAGCGGCGAATTCCTGATCCGCGCGCTGCTGTCGGGTTTGATTATTGCAGCCATCGCCGTCATCGGCAGGAAAGCCCCTGCCCTGGCGGCGCTGGTCGCCTCATTACCGCTCATCTCCATCCTCGGCATGATGTGGCTGTGGCGCGATACCGGCGATGCCCGATTGCTGGCCGACCATGCCGAAGCGACCTTCTGGTATGTGCTTCCCAGCCTGCCGATGTTTCTTCTGATCCCGTTCATGCTGCGGGCCGGACAGAATTTCTGGGTGGCGCTTGCATCCGGCATTACCCTCACCTTCATCCTCTATCTGCTGACAATCGGGATTGCCGCGCGTTTCGGCGTGCGGCTATAGGCGGGGCATGACACGCACCATCACCATCGCCGCGCTCCAACTGGCCTTGCAGCAAGACGAGGCCGAGAATATTGCCGCTGTGTCGGCGCTGGTCGAAAAAGCTGCTGCGGATGGTGCAAGCATCATCCTGCCACCCGAACTGTTTTCCGGCCCCTATTTCTGCAAGACACAGGAAGAGGCGCATTTCGCGCTCGCTCGCCCCACGCTGGAGCACCCATCGGTGCAGGCAATGACGAAATTGGCGAAGAAACTTAAGGTCGCGATCCCGACCAGTTTCTTCGAGCGCGACGGCGCGCATTTCTACAACACGCTGGCGATGATCGATGCCGATGGCGAAATTCTCGGGCAGTATCGCAAGAGCCATATCCCCGACGGCCCCGGCTATCAGGAAAAATATTATTTCCGCCCCGGCAACACCGGCTTCAAGGTCTGGGATGTATTCGGGACACGGATCGGCGTCGGCATCTGCTGGGATCAATGGTATCCCGAATGCGCGCGGGCGATGGCGTTGATGGGGGCGGAAATGCTGCTTTACCCGACCGCGATCGGCGCCGAGCCGCAGGATGCAAGTCTCGACACCCGCCATATGTGGCGCCGCGCGATGGTCGGCCACGCGGTATCGAACTGCATGCCGGTGATCGCCGCCAACCGCGTGGGCGCGGAGGCCGATCATGGCGGGGCGGCGCAGAAATTCTACGGCACCAGCTTCATCGCCAATGAATGGGGCGACATCGTCTGCGATCTCGACGATAACGAAACCGGCATACTCGTGGCCGACTTCGATCTGGATCAGGCCCGGCTGCACCGGGCGAGCATGGGTTTCTTCCGCGATCGCAGACCGCAGTTGTACGGGCGGCTGGTGGAAGACCTCTGAGCCGGCATCTCTACCTGATCGCGCTTGGCTCGAACCAGCCGCACGTGCTGGCCGGCAGGCCGCACAGGATACTGCTGCAGGCGATAAATGCGCTGGAAATGGAGGATATTGACGTTTTTTCCAGATCGCGGATCATTGAAACAGCACCGCTTGGTCCCTCGCAACGCCGCTATGCCAATGCCGCCGCGCTGATCGCGACCGCATTGGAGCCGGTTGCGCTGCTTGAGCGGCTGGGCTGCATCGAACGGCATTTCGGACGCAAATCTTCGGGGCAGCGGTGGCGGGCGCGTCCGCTCGATCTCGACATCATCCTCTGGTCGGGTGGCGTGTGGGAATCGGCGGCGCCCGATCTTGCGATCCCCCACCCCGCCTTTCGCGACCGGGCCTTCGTGCTGGCTCCCGCCGTCGAAATTGCGGCGGACTTGCGCGATCCGCTCAGCGGCCTCACGCTACGGCAGCTTTTTCATCGCCTGAACCGCCCCAAGCCGCTTGACCGCCCGCGCGCCCCGCATTAGGGGGAGCGCTCCTGACCGCGCGAGACCCTTCGCGCCGCGATGGGCCCTTAGCTCAGTCGGTAGAGCAACTGACTTTTAATCAGTAGGTCGCTGGTTCGAATCCAGCAGGGCTCACCATTATTTCCCTATCTGTCAGCTCGTTGCCTGGTTCGAAGTGTCGGCTTGCACAGCGCCCGCTCCGCCCAGGTAACATTTGAACGCGCGAGCCAATTCTAACCGGCAACGTCGCTTTAGGCGGAATGATGGCAAGTAGCTGCTGAATGAACGCCTGGTAATGCTGCGACCGGAATTCGACCGCGGTTTGTCGGCATCAGCCGTTCGGTAGACGAATGAGTTAAGCCTGATGTCCAATTGAGACTTGTAAACCCGCTCGGCACTATAAGAATTCCACAGCTGCGTGAGTAGCGCTGATCCAAGGTCAGGAGACTGGGTGAAGATGGAACAGGAAAAAGCGAACGACGACATTCTGCTCCTTGATAACGCACTGATCGGCCCCACTGAACCGGGAGGTGAGAGCGCCATTGAGTTTGAAGAGAATGTCCTTCTGCTTTGCAATGCGCTGGCACCAGAACCGGTCGTCAAAAAGATCGATGTCGGCCCGCGAATTTCGAATTTCGAGTTGGCGGCAGCCCGGGTCGAACCCAAGCGCGCAACTGATGCCGGAAACGCGATGGGATGGAACATCACGCAGTCACCGACGCGCGGCGATGGTCCGGCCACGGAGCCAGCGCGCTCGCCCGCCCCGGCCTTTCTGATAAACAACAGCACGTCAAAGCTAGCCGTTTCGGACAATTCAGCGCAACCGAGATCGGGGGCCTCTGAGTCGACGGATCTGACGCATTTGCTTGCACAAGCGCGGGCTTTCGCGACCGATTATGGCATAATGAACGTGCGTGCCCGCAAGGCGCTTTATGCCGCGCTTGGACCGACATACGATCTCACATTCTATGCCGATAGCCAGCCAGAGGCCTATACGCGCCTGATCGAAGAGTCCGGGCTGACAATTCAGGATCGTGCGCCTTACACGCCAATCATAAAACTGGTCTTCGGCGCGGACTATGACAAAACGCGCGTCACCGAATTTGCCGCCGCGATCGCCTATGGACGGCGCAAAAACCTTCCGGTAGGCGGTTTTTCGGATTTTCTGGCCACTTTCGACGGCGGCCTGAAGGCCATGGTCGCGCTCGAACGATTGATTCGCAGTGGCGAAGATCACAAGGGCGCCGATAGTGCGCGCAATGAAGCCCGGCCGACCATAGCCCGCAAGTTGCGGAACATTTCGCTGCAAACCTGGGACGCTCTTTCGTCCGAAGGGGACGAATTTGCCCTGTTAATGGCCCGCCGTTTGCCCGATGGCAGCATAGCCATGGTAGGTGAAGTTCCACGCGATGTTGCTCTGCTGGAAAAGGCGGCGCGCAAGTTGTTGGCGAATCTGGGGCGCATCGAGGAAGCCCAGACCCGATAACAAGGCTATTATGCCAAAGGGGTAATACCGCTGCCTTGCCATGCCCCGTCACGCAACGCCCGTCCAATCGGTCTAATATACTCATCGCCCGCCCAATTTCCTAGTCGGGGCCGCTATGCTTGGCTCGGCTACGCACCGTTCGCAAGCAAACTCAAGCATATGCACACCGGCGGACGACCTGGGCCAATTGGACAAGGAAGGCTGCGACAAAAGCGATGAGCAAACCAGGTTTCAGGGAATGGCTTGCGGTCGGCAAGGCATTGCGCGGAAAAAACCTGCTCCGTCACGAGGGGCCATACGGACTGACATCGGGATTCGAGCGGCATTTTGCCGAACATATGGGATCAAACCACGCATTGGCGCTGACCAGCGGGACCGTGGGGTTGCACGCCGCGATGACGGCAATCGGGGTTGGCCCCGGCGATGAAGTGATCGTTCCGGCCTACACTTGGATTGCCAGTGCGGCGGCTCCGGCACTTGCGGGCGCGGTGCCGGTATTGGCCGACATCGACGAAACACTGACAATCGATCCGGTCGATCTCGAACGCAAGATAACCCCGCACACCAAAGCAATTATTCCCGTCCACATGGTCAACGCGCCCTGCAACATGGATGCAATCATGGATATCGCCCGGCGGCATTCGCTGATGGTGGTCGAGGATGCCTGTCAGGCTGTGGGGGTCGATTATAAGGGCCGCAAGTGCGGCTCCTTTGGCAAAGTGGGCGTGTATAGTTTCAACCACTACAAGAATATGACGATCGGAGAAGGCGGCGCCGTCGTGACCGACGATCCGGCACTTTTTTCGAGGCTGATGAATTTTCACGATCTGGGGATTTGGGCCCGCGACGGCTATGAAGCGGGTAACAACCCTGCATTTCTGGCGTCACACTCCCGGGTAACCGAAGTCCAGGGGGCAATGCTCGACGTCCAGCTTTCGAGATTGTCGCGGAGTATCAAACGGATCAAGCGCAACCGGAAGGTGATCGAGCAGGTCTTGCGGGACTCCGGAGAGTTCCGGATTTCGCCGCATAATGATCCGGATAATGCAGCAACAATGACCGTCAGTTTTGAAACCGAGGCCGAGGCGGCAGCGTTTGCCCAGCGCCCCGGCGTGCACCGGATTTACGACAATTCCAAGCATGTCTACACCAACTGGGATCCGATCCTGAATCAGCGGACAGCGCATCCTGCGATGAACCCATGGGCGTGGGCCAGACGTCACATCAGCTATGATGAACATTCATGCGCGCGCACACTGGATATCATGCGGCGCACTTGCCGGATTACGATCGATCCCGGCTGGTCCACGATCGTGGCGCGCACGTTGGCGAAAAATTTGTGGACGCCAAACGCGCAAGCCGGGACGGCCTACGGCATCATCGCCAGACTCAAGGGCGGTTAGGCCAGCCATGGCGGTGACGCGGCTTTCGGGCCGGGACGGCGGCGCGACAATCGAAACCGATCTTGCGATAGTCGGTGGCGGCCCCGTTGGCCTCGCCATAGCCGACCGTTGCGCCCGCAAGGGAATCGATGTGCTGGTGCTCGAAAGCGGGCTGGAGCAACAGGATGAAGCGCACGAAGCGTTCAACGAGGTTATCGCGGCCGACTGGATGCAGCATCCGGACCTGGCGGCACGCCGAACCGGCTTTCATGGCGGCCAGGCACCGCTATGGAATGCCCAGCGCCAGGCCTATGGCGTGCGCTGCCGCGGGCTAGGCGGATCAACGCAGGCCTGGGCCGGAAAGGTCGCGCCATTTGACGACATAGATTTTGCCGAACGCAACTGGGTTCCGGATTCGGGTTGGCCCATCGGGCGTAAGGAACTGGACAGCTCGCTCGATCAGGCGCGCGAACTGCTGGGGCTTTGCCCTACCAGTCCGGCGCCGCGCTTTTCAGAGGCTGGCTTGCAGTCCTGCTACTGGCAGTTCGCACGTTCGAGAACCGATCGCCTGGACGTCATGCGTTTTGGTCGCGACTTCGCGCCAGGGCTTCCGCCCAAGGTGCGGGTTCTGCTCGATGCAACCGTAACCAGAATGGGATTCGATCCAGCTTCGCAAACCGTTGATGTTTTGGAAGTTGCCAGTCTTTCAGGCGCATCTTTGACGGTGAAGCCGCGCCATGTTGTGCTTGCAGCCGGTGCCATCGAAAATCCGCGATTGATGCTTGTTTCGAACGATGTCGAACCGGGCGGTATCGGCAACCATCATGATCTCGTCGGACGCTATCTGATCGACCATGCGGGGATAAGATTGGGCGAGGTAAAGGGCTCAAAGAACATAGTTCAACTCGCCCGCACATTTGGCTTTTATGGGCAGAGTCAGGCGGGCCGCTCGCACATGTTCATGCACGGCCTCAATCTTTCGCCCGACCTTCAGGAGCAGCGGGAATTGCTCAACGCGGCAATCTATTTTGCGCCGTTGCGGGCGGTCGATGATCCCTTCGATGCGCTCAAACGATTGCTTCGCGGCCGCAGTGACGCCAAATTTCACGACGTGGCAGCAGTCGCCAAGGGGATGGGATATATTGCGCGAGGGATAGGAACGAAGATGCTGGCATCGCCCAGCGTTCCGCAATGGTCGAAGGACTTGATCGTTGGGTCCGCAATCCGTTTCGCGCCCAATATGGTAGCCGATGAATTTGCCAGCGGTGGCCTTCCGCACAAGCTGACGGGGCTGGGCATCGAAGCAATCACAGAGACAGCGCCTGATCGCGGCAACCGGATTCTGCTCGCCGATAAACTTGACGCGTTTGGCATCCGCTGCGCAGCAGCACAATGGCGCGTCGGCGAGATCGAAGCGCGAACTATCCGGACGCTTGCCACCCGGCTTGATCGCGCTTTCGCGGCGGCGGGATATGCCGCACCTGAACTGGTCGACTGGGCAAACGATGATGATCATCCTTTGCCCGCCCCGGTTGATCTCGCCCATATGATGGGAACAACGAGAATGGCAAAGAACCCCGACCGCGGCGTGGTCGATAGCAACTGTCGTGTGTTCGGGACCAAAAATCTCTATATTGCCGGTGGATCAGTATGCCCAACAGGGGGGCATGCCAATCCGACATGGATGTTCCTTGCCCTCGCCTTGCGACTTGCAGATCATTTGGCGCTAGAGCAAAACCGTTGCGAGGCAACTGTCAGGTGCAAAGCGCCTGCCTTCACCTGATATTTGGCACTGTTGACCACAATATACTGGCGGCTGCCGCCCGCATGTGAACTTCTACCCACTTGAAGCAAAAATACTCCCTGACAATGCCCGTTTGCGCCACAGGCGGAAACGATGGGTTACCGCCCTGTTCATGGCGCGCAGAACTCTTAAGAGACACCGATTGCAACTATGTTTCGTCTGGGTCGGAGGTTTGCCTGGCAATGTGTCGACATCATATATGACTGATCGAAAAGACAGACTTTTCTGGTTTCTGGACGACTCCTCCGAGCCGCTCATCGATCAGGAATCACCCCACTTTCGGGAGTTTCAGGCAGTGTCTGAGGACTTTCTGAGGGGATATAGACGATTCGTCGATCTTGGCTTTCCGCCCGAGGCGATAGGACTCGCAATGCTCGGCGCGACGATAAACATGTATTCAATACTCGAAATTCAAAAAGACTTGCCCGATCTGTTCCGCAAGTTGGCGGACAAGATCGAAATAGAGGCGAAGCTGCAATAGGCGACCGCTGGGTCCTCGCCAAATCCGGGCACACCTGACGGACGGGTAACCCTATCGGGTTGAATCCAATGCCTCCTAACTCCGCTGCACCTGATGCGCTAGATTGCAGTGGTTAACTGCAAACATGGCCAAGCTGCGCAGACCGACAGGCGCAGTCAAAGCCCCAGCAGGCCGAGAGTGTTGTTATGCGAATCCATGCCGTCATCGCCACCACGGGGCGCCCGGAAATCGTCAGGCGAGTCGTTTCACGCCTGGGCGAACAATCGCGACCGCCCGATGGTGTGCTGGTAGTCGGCGCTTCGCCGGATGACATTGTCGGCATCGATGGGGCCTGCGCCAACCTCGAGGCGCTGGTTGCACGCAGGGGGCTATGCAGGCAACGCAATGCCGCACTGGATCATCTTGGCGACCGAACCGACGTGGTCGCCTTTTTCGACGATGACTTTGTTCCTGCGCATGATTTTCTAGCCCAGCTGGAGGCCTTGCTCACCGGGCAACCGGATGTGGTCGGTGCAACAGGGATATTGGTGGCCGATGGTGCCCAGGGCCAGCCAATCGGCTTTGACGACGCCGTCAGTCGTCTCGACGGCTCGGGCGACCGGCCGCCTCCAGGCCAGCGCGATTGCCCGTCGCTCTATGGCTGCAACATGGCCATTCGCCTTTCGGCAGCCGCTGGGCTGCGGTTCGATGAAAAGCTGCCGCTTTATGGCTGGCAGGAAGATGTGGATTTCACGCACCAGTTGAGCTGGCGTGGGCGGCTGGTCAAGACCAGCGAACTAACCGGAATTCACATGGGCGCACGCAGTGGAAAAACCTCCGGCAAGCGGCTGGGCTATTCCCAGATCGCAAACATCATCTATCTCTGGCGCAAGGGGACGATGTGTCCATGGCTTGGCGAACGGTTGCTGTTCCAGAATGTCGTCTCGAATGTCGTACGCAGCCTTTGGCCGGAACCTGACATAGACCGGCGCGGCCGGTTGGTCGGCAACCTGCTCGCCCTGCGCGATCTGGTCACGGGCAGGATCGATCCCGAACGGATCGAGGCGCTGTGATCGCGGCAATATCCTGTCCACTACAGATTTTGCTGCCTCGCCGCTTTGACGGGGGCAAGACATGAGCCTGCGGCATGGTGTCCTCCGAGGCGCTGTCTCGCTTGGTTCAGCACGTATTGCGATGAGCCTGCTCAACGCTGGCAGCATCATCATATTGGCGCGGATCCTCTCGCCAGACGATTTCGGCATCGTCGCAATCGCAATGGCCGTCGTCAGCGTGATAGCTGCGGTCACCGAAGCCTCGCTCCACCAGTCATTGGTGCAATGCGATGCGCCGACACAGGAGCATATCAACACAGTCTGGACGATGTCTTGCGTGCGCGCAGGGCTGATTTTTGCCGTTATTGCGCTCGCCGCCTGGCCGTTGTCACTCGTTTATGGTGACGAGCGGCTGGTCGCTGTCTTTCTGGTGGCCGGCCTCGGCGGTGCATTCATGGAGTTTTACAATCCACTGCTGACGATGGCGACGCGCGAAATGCGGTTCGGTCCGTTCGCGCTGTTCCAGATCGGTCAAAAAGCCGCCGGGCTGGGGCTCGCTATCGGTCTTGCATTCGCGCTGGGCAATTTTTGGGGGATCATTATCGGCAATGCCCTGGGCGCGGTGTTTGCATCGCTGGCAAGCTACCTGATCATTCCCTATCGCCCTGCCTTTACCTTGTCGCGTGTACGCGAAATTTGGAGCTTCTCGGGCTGGATGTCACTCCATCAGCTTTGTGAGACGATCAATTGGCGCTTCGACCAGCTCGCGATCGGCTTTGCCGTCAGCAAGGCAGAGCTGGGCTATTACTCGGTAGCAGACAGTGTCGCCGTCATCCCCACGCGCGAACTGTCATTTCCGCTGCGCAACGCGCTTTTTCCAGGGCTCGCGCAGATTTCCGGACAGCCCGCGAAGCTGCGCAAGGCGTTTCTCGAAGCGCAGTCTGGCGTCGCACTGGTTACCGCACCGGCCGCCGTCGGCCTGGCCTTGCTGGCTAACCCTGCTGTCGACCTGCTGCTGGGTTCCCGCTGGGCGGCGATCGTGCCGCCGTTGCAGTTGCTCGCAATTACCTATGCCTTCGATACCTTCGTCACTGTCGTTCGGCCATTGGGGATGGCGATGGGGGCAACCAGATTTCTGTTCCTGCGCCAGCTTGCCGCACTGTTCGTCCGAATACCCCTCATTCTCGGCGGGTTGGCACTGGGCGGGCTTCTGGGCGCGGCTGCCGGTCGGGCGTTGAGCAGCCTCGTCAATTGCCTGATCAGTTTCATGCTGGCCAGGCAGCTGGTATCTGTTGGCGTCTGGGAACAGGTTCGTGCGCACGGCGTAACGCTGACGTCCCTGCTGGCGATGTCCGCTGCGATGATCGTTTCCCAGGCCGTATTTCCGTCAGCCCTTGCCGACCAGCCGCTTCTGCAGATTCTTGTGCTGACACCGGTCGGCGCACTGACCTATGCCGGAACAGCGCTGATGCTCTGGCGCGTGGCAGGGCGCCCTGCCGGGCCGATCAGGGAAATGCTCAACCTTGGTGCACGGGCGTCTGACTTTGCCGTTTTTTGGAAGCCGCGACGGACATGAACCGCATATTCTCCTCGCTGAAGCTCGCGGCGCTGGCGTTGCCGCTGGCAGGTTACACGGGATGCTCGTCGGGCAGCACCGATGCTGCTGAACGGATCGATTTGTGCGATTACACGCTTCATTTCGCCGACGAGTTTGACGATCTCGCGATCGCGCCGCGTAAACTCGAAAATGGCGCACGCTGGACTGCACATACCCCTTGGAACGGTGACTTCGGCGATGCGCAATTCTCCGATCCGCGACCCGATGGTCCATTCGCGATTGCGCAAGGCGTGTTGCGAATTACAGCGCAGCGGGACGAGAAAGGTCGCTGGCGTTCCGGATTGATCGCTGCGGCTGAGGCATCGGGGAAAGGCCACGGCGTGCAATATGGATATTTCGAAGCACGAATGAAACTCCCCTCCGGCCCAGGCACCTGGCCGGCCTTTTGGCTGATGAGCCTGCAACCAGCCCGGCAAACACCCAAGATCGAAATCGACGTCATCGAATATTATGGACACATGACCGACAAATATTTCGTAACCGGCCATGTCTGGTATGACGGCGCGGACGAGCATCGCACCCGTCACGACGGCAAGCGCCTGTCGGTTCCTGCCGGATCGCTGACCGGCGGGTTCCACCGCTATGGCGTTCGCGTTGACGCAAAACATGTCACCTATTTTCTGGACGGCAAGGCGGTATGGCAGCAGCCAACGCCCGAAGAGCACCGGGCACCGCTTTATCCACTGGTCAATCTTGCACTCGGCTCAGGCTATCCGATCGATAAGACGCCCAATCCGTCGACCCTGGAGGTGGATTATGTCCGCGTCTATCGCCCGCAGCAGGATGATCGAACGGATAAATGTGACACCAAATATGGCCGTGCAGGTCAGCCTTTACCCCAATAGCCGTCGACGCCTGCGCAGCAAAGATACCATGGCTTGTCGACTATCGTCCATCAGAGCGAGCGCGCCTGAAGGTCGAAAGGGATAGGTTGCGAAACGGAAGTCTTCGGTCACCTCATGCGGCCAGTTGTCCTGCCAATCTTCGTACACGCCGAGGAAAGAAAAAGACGTGGCACCGGTTCTGCATGATTCACGCAGCGTTTCGTGCGCCAGCAGGATTCCTGGTGTAAAACGACGAAATTCCTCATCAAATCCAATCTTGATCGCAAACGCACCTGAACATTGTCGAAGGAGCAAACGGCATGCTGCATCTCGCCCGCCAATCTTGAGAAAGGCGAACTCAAGCAACCCGTCCTGGGCAAATGCGCGGGCCAGTTGCGAGACAAAGCACCCCATTCGGCGGTCGGCACAAAGCGCGGTTCCTGATCGCTGCTTCCAACCCGAACCTTCCAGGGCCATGAAGCGATCCAACAGGACCGGAAGGTCGCCGGGCTCCGGCGTTACATATTCGATCGCGACCTCACCATGTTCGCGCATCGCTGCGCGCCACTTGCCCCTTATGGCGGACAGGCGCTTGCGCGTCATAGACGCTTCGAACGTTTCGAAATCGGCCGGGAGTTGAGTTGTCGCGCTGGTGTAACGCGACTTGCAATAAACGGCGGCATTCGAACGCAATGCTGCAGAAAACAACGCCAGATCGGTTTTGCTGGCCTGCAGGCGCCGAAACAGGATCGGCCGCTTCAGGCGCGCACACGCATGAGAGAGTGCGGCGAGCGCCTCAGGATCGCGATACAGCAGCCGAAACGGCTCGCCCGCAAAGGCGTCGATCGGAACAAGCCGGGCGGGCAAGAGCATTTTGTCAAGCATGAGCGGAACAGCCGCGACCAAAAGCTTACCACTCCAGATCAGTACGACCGAAAGCTCGAACAAATGCTGTTGCAGTGCCGCGAGCGCGGCGATGTACCAAGCATGGCGCGCCAAAGGGGTTTCAAGGCGGATGGCTAGTGCGTCCCACTCTCTGGACAAAGCGGCGAACCGCTGCGCATCTCGCACAATCTCTGTTTTCAGCAACGTTTCGGTCATTGCGCTGCCATAGTCGTCGAAACCGGCAGCTCAGCGCGTCTGAGCGGATCGGTTCGGCGAGCAAGATCGAATGGTCGCAGCGCCAACGAAGCGCTGGCCAGGATGACAAAAATCACCCCTGGCACGGCCGTCGGCGAATTGATGGCAGATGGAATCAGGCTGAGCAAGGCGGCACATCCCAGTGCGCCGCCCAGATTTTCAGCGGCCACTGCCGATCCGGTCCAACTTGACCTGCGCCAGGGCTGGAATACCGCGATGAGATAACTCAGGAATGAAAGGATACCGATGACACCCATTGAGCCCAGCATTGCAAAGAAAATGCTCGATGAACGGAAGCTGCCCGGGCCAACACCAAGGCCATAGGAATGCCGGAACAGATCCCAGCCCTGCTGTGCCCAGAAGAGCCGCTGCATACCTGAATCACTGGATGATTTCTCGATTGTCATGCGCTTGACGACGTCGACCACCCCTTCGACCAATGCCGGAGCAACCATGAATAGCAGCGCAGAAAGGAATATGATCAGGGCCATCGCCGCAAAAGCAGTCTTCGCCTTGGCAAAATTTGCAGCGCCAGGCAGGATGAAGGTCCGCAGCGCAAAGAACAGACCGTAAATGGCAAGGCCGAGATAGGCCGTGGATGACGTGCTGAAAAACAGCACCGTTCCCATTACCAGTGTAGCAAGGCCAGTCCCCACACTGCGTATCGATCGATACCACATCTCTGAATTTGCGACGAACAGGACAAATCCAAGTGTCGCATAGGCCGACGACTCCGGAAATATTCCGCGAATGCGCACAAATCCGCCAACGGCATCATCCATCTGCACATAGGCCGAGTTTCGAAACAGTTCGAACATCGCGTCCGCAGATGTGCCGCGAATAGCAACCCCGACCAGCCCCAGAATTGCATGCACCCATGCCATTGCGATTAGAGTGCCAACCATTGTTCCTGCGGCCTCCCTTCGTCGGCAGGCGATCCAGACGGCAATGGCAGACAGCAACGATCCCAACAGGTAAAAGGCGGCAGTCAGGTTCTGCGATGTGGGCTCAAGCGGTACAGTTGCGAACAGATCCGCCGATGCGATGAATTGCATGGGATAAACATTGACCGAGCCTGCAAAAATGCGCGGCAGGGTGAATGCTGTTGCAATGCCGTACAGCGAAAACAACGCTAACATGCGGTTGGCCTTGAACGCTTCGGGGAGGTCGGCAATTGCTGTACTTCCCGGCATCAGGATTCGCAGGAAGACAAAGATCAGAGCAAACTGGATCGGTGGTATCGACGAGCCGCCCAGCGCAGGGAGCAGAATTGCAGCCGATCCATTGAACAGCGCAGCGACCATCAAAAACATCAATGCGTGACGCATGTTGCCGGCGATGATGATCAAAATGCCAATGGCGATCTGGGCATAACCAATGAAAGTCAGTTCCATCGGTCCCTCCCGTCAAATATCTGCGATCAACCGGCTGATCCGCTGGTCGAAAATTTCGGGCGCAAACCGGTTAGCTTTGGCGACCGCATCGCGCGGATCGAAATGAGGTAGAAATAATTCCATCTGCTCTACCGCTGCAATCAAGCACTCCACCCCCTGTCGGTCAAAGAAGACTCCGGTTCGTTCCGGCACGACAGTGTCCAGCGCGCCGCCGCGTCCGTAGGCGACGACGGGGCGTCCCGAAGCCATCGCTTCGACCGGGGCAATGCCGAAATCTTCCTCTGCGGTGATGACGAAAGCCCGCGCACGGGCATAGGCACGGCGCAGGGCGTTAAAATCCAGCCGGTCAACAAAACGGATATTGGGCCCGGCGCGCGCCTTGAGCTGTTTGAGCATGCTACCCTGCCCGACCATCAGCAGCGGCCTGCCGTTTGCGGTGAAGGCGTCGACCGCGAGGTCCGGGCGCTTGTAAGGCACCATTGCGCCAACCCATAGATAATAGTCATCGATCTCGGTCGAGGGCGTAAACAGTGAAGTCTCCACCGGCGGGTGGATCACCTTTGCATCCCTTCGCCAGACCTTGGCGATACGACGACGGACGAACTCGGAATTGGCAGCCAGCTTGTCGATCCTCGCGCTTGAACTGACATCCCATTGCCGCAGCCAGTTATAGATCAGTGGCATTGCCAGTCGGCTCAGCGGGTTGGCGGCGTTCCGGTACTGATGATAATGATCCCACAAATAGCGCATCGGCGAATGGCAGTAACAGACATGCAAACTGTCCGGCGTCGTGATCACCCCCTTCGCGGGCCCCGACTCGCTGCTGATCACCAGATCGTATCCCGACAGATCGAGCTGTTCGAGCGCCATGGGCATCAGCGGAAGGTAATATTGATAGAATCGCTTGGAACCCGGCAGCCCGTTGATGAAACTGGTTGTCACTTTTGCCTTGGAAATTGTCGCCGAAACCTGATCCGGATTATAGACATGGGTGAATATATCAGCCTGCGGATACAGACCCAGCAGTCGTTCGACCACGCGTTCTCCACCCCGCATCGACACGAACCAGTAATGCACCAGCGCAACCCGCGGTTCCGAAAAGCGGCTAGGGCTGGCGTGATAGACTGGTCCGCGCTCCAGAGAAATCGCGTTCATGAATAATAGTCACGATATTGCTTGTAATAGAAGGAAGGATCGCCGCGTTCGAAATAGGCCCGGCGACGCATATCAACCTGGTTGAGCGCCAGGCCAACCAGATTGACCTGGTCAGCCGGCAAGCGCTTGAGCGCCGCCCGCAAGGCAAAACGCGAAGTTTTGCGCCAGCGCGTGGTCATAATCGTCGCGTCCGCACGGCTGGCCAATATCGGAGTCGAAGCGATTGGCAGCACCGGGGGGAGGTCAAGAACTATGTGGTCGAACCGGGTCCGCAATTCGTCGAGCAAGTGGATAAAGGCATCTCCGGTGAGCAGGTGATCGGGCTGCTCGTTGCTCGGGCGAAGCGGCAACACGCAAAAAATGCGTTGATCCGACAAATCGTCGAAATTGATATCGGTCTTGCCGTCGAGATACTCGATCAGTCCGTGATCATATTCGCGCATATCGAGCAGACGGCTCATTCCGGCGCGACGCAGGTCGCAATCGATCAATATGGTTTTCTTGCCGCTCTGTGCCAGAACATAGGACAGGCAGCAGGAAACCACGGTCTTGCCCTCATCGGGCAAAGCCGAGGTTATCGCGATCACCTGATTTCGGCCATGCGTGGCCTGGCTGATCGCCGTGTCCAGCGCCCGGAAGGATTCTGCAAAGCTCGAATTGGGCGAATGCTGCATGGCCGTCACCGCATGGCGGATTTTCGGCTCTACCGATTTCAGCAGGGGTATCGAAGTGAGGTAGTTCCCACCCGATACCCTTTCGAGTTCGTCAGGTGTCGAAACGCCGTGGAATATGGCTTCAGCGATATAGGCGGCAATCACGCCCAGGCCCAGACCGATCACCAGCGACAATATAATGGTCATCGGGATATTGGGGCTCTCCGGCCAGGCAGGAACACTGGCAAGGGTCAGAATCTTTGCATTGGGCCGTTCGCTTCCCTCAGCCGCGACCAGTTCCTTGTAGCGATTGAGATAGGCTTCGTAGATGCCCTGCGACGCTCCGGCAGCGCGTTCCAGATCGCTGAGCCCAACCATCGCCGAGTTATTCTGAGACAGCTGGCCGCGCGCCGATGCAAGGCTGCCCGAAAGCGAAGCCATCCGCTGCTGAGACACATCGCGCTTGGCGCGCAGATTGGAAATAACCCGACCGATCTCCGCCTGGATCTGCGATCGCACCTCTGCCAATCGGCTCTGCGCCTGGATCAGTTGCGGATGGTTCGCACCATATTTGCTGCCCAGATTGGCAACTTCACCAGCAGCTTCGGCTTCCTGTGCGCGGAGCGCCGAGATCACAGTGGAACCAAGAGCTTCGCCGACATCATCGCCCGATGAGCCGGAACGGAGTTGGGCAAGCGCCGTTTGCAGCCGCGCTTCGTCCTCAGCCGCAGCAGCGCGCGCGCCAGCTACTTCCTGATTATAGTTGGAAATCTCCTGCTCGGTTAACGAGGCTCCCGAAGTGCTCAGCAGGTTGTTGGCGATGCGATATTGCTGCAGTGCTTTGGTGTCGGCCTGCGCCTGCGCGCGCAACTCGCCCAGCCGCTGCTGCACTAAAGTCAGCGATTCCGCATGATTTTCCTTGTTGCTGCGCAGCTCCCACCCGGCGAACTGGCGAGCGAATTCATTGGCAATAGTTGCAGAGGCCTTCGCTTCGGTTGCCGAATAGGATATGGCAATTGCGTAGCTATTTCCGGTCCGCTCAGCCGAAACTTCGCGCTCCAGCTCGTCGATTACTTTGCGCAGCGCATCACTGTTCAGTCCCCTGCCCATCCCCAGCGCACCGGCAACGCGTTCTGCCATTGTCCGCGATGTGATGATTTCGACCTGGGTATCAACCAGTTCGTTGCTTAGCACTTGACGGTTTTCAGGCCGGTCCGCCGCACGTATTTTTTCCGCTGCGTTGTCGGTCAGCATTACGGTGGCATTTGCGGTGTATATTTTGGGTGCGAGCATTGCGTAGGCCAGGCCAGCGAGAAGGCAAAGCGCCAGCACGCCCAGTATCAGCGGCAATCTGCGACGGAAAAAGGCCACGCTTTCGGTCAAATCGAGCCGATCCGCTGTTGTCGGCGGCAAAGGCTCATAGCGCGTGGAAAGCTGCCCTGCCGGCGCGGATGTCACCGGTACGAGCTGGTTGGATTCAGTCATGGCAGTGCCTCGATTGCGGAGCGGGTCAAGCCGACCTGTTTATGATGCTGATAGGCCATCAGAACCGGGCCCTGACGCCAAGGGTAGCAGTGATGCCTGCATAGTCGCGTCCCAACGCATTGCCGTTCTGCTTGCGCCAGCCTAGCCCGGCGACCAGGCCCACATTGTCGATCAGGCGATAATGTGCCCGGACCAATGCATGAAAGCGAACGTCTTTGCGACCGCTGCCCTGATACTTCTCTTCGCTGACGCCCAGTTCGGCAGAAACAAGCGTGCGGTCGCCGAGTGCCTTGCGCGCTTCGAGAGAAAAATCGCTGTGCACGATCGCGAGTGCGTCGAGGCGAAAACTAGGGTCGATCACCCTGTCGGCACCGGCGGTGATCTGCCAGTCGGCGCGCGGAGTCCATTCGACCTGCAAATGGAAATTGACGTCACTTACATCCTTGATCGCCGGATTGTCGAACTTCTGACGGATATAACCCACGCCGACTTCCAGATCGACCAGGCTGGTCAACCGCAGCAGCATGCCTGCTAGTACGGCATAGCCATCGGAGTCGCGCTGCAACGGCAGCGATTTCAAATAGTCGACCTTGTTAAACGACGCTTCCACAAATACCCGCGAATAATGACTGGTGGGCGCGCTACTGCGGACGCGGGCACGCATTACCGTCGAATCGCGCTCGGAAAGGTCGAACGGCAGTCCATTGATCATCGTATCCCGGTACCGCGTTTCCGCGATCCGTCCTTCCGCCATCAGTTCGAGAAAACCACCCTCGCGCCGCACTTTCAGTCCGCCAAATTTACGATCGAAAGCCACCGGTTCATCGGTCAGGAACTGGTCGCCTGCAGTCCCGCGTTGTTCAATGCCGCGCCGGAAACCGGCATCCACGGTAATTTCTGTGCGCTCTGCCAGATCAATTGTTCCATTGCCTTGAATATCGAACTGTTCGCTATTCTCCCCTTTGATGTCGGCGTAGCGGCGGATATCCGCTCCGCCGGTCAGGCTAAACTGATGCCGTTGCAAATCGGTGCGCATGGTGAAACGCGGTCGGGACGAAAGAACCAGATCGTCCAGCTTTGACTGGCTGTTGTTGTAAACATTGTCATCGTAGGTCGCATCGACCTCGACCGAAGGGAAAATCAGCAGCGTCGGGCTTATCCGGACTCCCTCACCACGTTCTGGCTCAAACAGATCGAATGGCGTTACGGCCTCATCAGTTTGCGCGAAAGCTGGCCGCGACAGCAACGTGCAGATGAGAGCTGCTATCGGCCCCAGTCGCCTGGACTTTGCCCTGACCTGCCCGGGCAGCGGCTTGACGCGGATTGCGCGCGCCGAGCGCGGTTTGGACGACGAAA
>JADLBY010000153.1 GCA_020847445.1 Sphingomonadaceae bacterium
CGACACCTTCGCCGATTCGAGCTGGTATTTCATCCGCTTCGCCAGCCAGCCCGACGACGCACCGTTTGACAAGGCCGCGGCCGAGGCCTGGCTGCCGGTGGGGCAATATATTGGCGGCATCGACCATGCGATTTTGCATCTGCTCTACGCCCGTTTCTGGACGCGCGCGCTGCAACGGGTCGGCAAGCTCGATTTTGCCGAACCCTTTGCGGCGCTGTTCACGCAGGGGATGGTGACACACGAAACCTACAGGTCGACCGATGGCGCGTGGCTTTCACCCGAGGAGGTGAAGTTCGACGGCGATGTCGTGACCACGCTCGACGGTGCGCCCGTCGAACGCGGTCGCATCGAGAAGATGTCAAAATCGAAGAAGAATGTCGTCGATCCCGATCCGATGTTCGACCAATATGGTGCCGATGCCGTGCGCTGGTTCATGCTGTCGGACAGCCCCCCCGAACGCGATCTCGAATGGTCCGAAAGCGGGATCGAGGGGACGTGGCGCTTCGTCAACCGCGTCTGGCGCTTGGTGGACGGTCTTGAGGAGGCCGAGGGGCAGGACAAGGCGCTCGACAAATCGCTTCACCGCGCGATCGCCGGGATCGCCGCCGATATCGAGGCGCTGCATTTCAACAAGGCGGTCGCCAAGGTGCACGGCCTGGTCAACGACATCGAAAAGGCAGGTGCCTCGGCCTCGCGCAATACTGCAATCCGCACGCTGGTTTCGCTGGTCGCGCCCATGTTGCCGCATCTGGCCGAGGAAGCCTGGGCCGCGCTTGGCAATTCGGGGCTGATCGCAGGCCAGCCCTGGCCGGAGCATGATCCAGCCTTGCTTGTCGACGATGAAGTGACCATCGCCGTTCAGGTGATGGGCAAGCTGCGCGACACGCTGACCGTCGCCAAGGGTTCGCCCAAAGACAGTCTGGAGGCGCTTGCGCTGGCAAGCGAGAAGGTGCAGCGTGCGATGGATGGCGCGGCAGCGAAAAAGATCGTCGTCGTGCCCGACCGGCTGGTGAATATAGTGATATGATGCGATTTCTGCCCCTGTTCCTTGCTACATTGCTGTTGTCGGCATGCGGGCTCAAGCCGCTCTACAGCGGCGGATCGCAGGGGCAGGTTTCGGCGCTGCTCGGCTCGGTCTCGGTCGATCCCATTGAAGGCAAAAATGGCTGGCTGATGCGCAACGCGCTGAATGATCGGCTGGGCGCTGCGCATGGCAACAGCGCCCGCTATCGGCTGGTGGTCAAACTTGACGACCAGATCGAGGGCTTTGGCGTGCGCGCCGACGATACCGTCACCCGCGAACGGCGCACACTGCGTGCACGCTACCAACTGGTTGATCTGGACAGCAACAAGACGCTGCTCGATGCCACCGCCGGGTCGGATGCCGGAATCGACGTCGTCAGTTCGGAATATGCGACCATCGCGGGGGAAAACACCGCGCTCGAAAATCTGACGCAAAAGGTTGCCGAACAGATTGTCACACGGCTGTCGCTCTACGCCCAAAACCCGCAATGAGTGCCAAGCTCAGCGAACGGGATTTCATCGGCGCGATAGAAAGCCGGAGCGACATCCGGCTGTTCTTCATTTTCGGACCGGATGAATCGGCAGCGGCCTCGATCGCGGGCGAAATGGTGGCGCGGCTGGGCAGCGACAGCGAAGCGATCGAAATCGACAGCGCTAAGCTGCGCGGCGACCCTGCATTATTGTCCGACGAAGCAGCATCGCAATCGCTTTTTGGCGGCGCACGCCACATCAGGCTGCATTTCGCGCGCGAGGAAGGGCTGGATGCCATAGCCAACCTGCTGGCCGCAGAGCAGGCGGGCAATCCGGTGATTGCCACTGCGGGCGACCTGAAGAAGACCAGCAAGCTGCGGACATTGGTTGAAGGCTCGCCCCGCGCGCTCGCCTATATCTGCTATCCGCCCAGCGAGGGGGAGGCGATTGACCAGGCTGTGGCGGCGGCGGGCGCGCTCGGCCTGCGTATCGACCGGACGCTCGCGGCACAGATCGTGCGTTATACCGGGCAGGACCGGCGGCTGGTCGCGATGGAGCTGGAAAAGCTGTCCCTCTACCATGATGCAGCCCCCGACCGCGTGGTTACCGTAGAGCCAAAGGCGCTGTCTGCTCTCGCCGCCGAAACGGCCGAGGACGATATCAACGCGCTGGTCAATCAGGTGCTGGCGGGCGATGCCAAGGCGTTGGGGCGCACCATGATAGAGGCACGCGCCATAGGCATCGAAGCCATCCGGATCATCCGTGCGCTGCAACGGCGCGTCGCCCTGCTCGCCGGGATGCGGGCCAAGGTCGACGATGGCGCCAATGCCGGTGCCGTTGTCCGTGCAAACCGCGCGATCTTCTGGAAGGAGCAGGGCGCCTTTACCCAACAGGTCCAGCGCTGGACGGCGGCGCGCCTTGCCGGGCTGAATGCGCATTTGCTGGACGTGGAGGCGAAGCTGATGGCGACCGGTGGCGACCTGACCGAAACTTTGTTCGAAGAGGAACTGGTTCGGATCGCCCGGGCGGCGGCGCGCAAAGGCTAGGGCTCTTGGCCCTCACTCATATTCGGCGGTGATCGGTATCCGTCCGCGGAACCGGCCGGCGACATTGCCCTTGAGCAACAGGTCGCCGCCAAAGGAAAATTCCAGCTTGCCATAGAGGTCGAGCCGGGGCGCGGGTGACAAATTCGTCCTTAGACTGACGATTTCGACGACACCGCCGGTGGCGTTGGTCAGGCGGATGGTCGTGGGCATTTCCACCCGTATCCGCCGCCCCGGTTCGCCGGTGACGACTGCACTTCCGGCAAAGGGGGATCCACCCAGATCAAGCACATCGCCGCTGACCGTGCGCGCGCCGCTGTCGGGATCGATGGCGATCCGGCCACCGCTGCTTCCTGTCGAGGTGGCCCGGCTGAAATCGAGCGAACTGCGGACCTCGATGTTGAGCGGCCTTGTCTGGCCGCCGGTTTCGCGGGCGAAAGGATCGGCTGAAAAATCCTGCGCAGCAACGACCGGCGCAACCGCCAGCGCAATCCCGATGCAGACAAGGTTGGTCAGGTTTCGATACATTTGGATCAATTTTCGGAGAATGTGGTTAATTTCCGGTGAAAGCGCCTGCAATCGAACCCGGTGCCAGACCCCGGCCTTGACCTGGGCACCGCAAGGGCACACATTCCGGTTATGGAAAAGATCGAACTTAGCGACGACGAATGGCGCGCCCGCCTTTCCCCCGTGCAATATCATGTGCTGCGCGAGGCGGGGACCGAACGCGCCTTTAGCGGTTCGCTGAATCTCGAGAAGCGCGACGGCGATTTTCTGTGCGGCGGTTGCGGCACGCTGTTGTTCCGGTCGACCGACAAATATGACAGCGGATCGGGCTGGCCAAGCTTTACCGAACCCGCCACGCCCGATGCCATCGCCGAATATCGCGACATGTCGCACGGGATGATCCGGATCGAAGCGCGATGCGCCAAATGTGACGGCCATCTCGGCCATGTCTTCCCCGATGGCCCCGGCGCCAACGGCTTGCGCTATTGCATCAACAGCGTCTCGCTCGATTTCAAGCCGGACTGAGCCTCCCCTTTCGTCGGCGGTGAATCGCAGCGTTTCCCGCTTGTCCGATTCCCGGCAAACCGGTAACAGGGCCGCCAATGGCAAAAGCTGGATATAAGGCAGCGAAAGGGTCGCGGTTCAAGCGCTGGGCCGTCGCTTCGCTCAAGATCGGAACCGTCATCGCCCTGCTGGGGCTGATGGTTGTCGGCATCTTTGTTGCAATCGCGCGCGGCGAAATCGAAAGCTTCGAGGATCTGAAGTCGTCGCCCAATGGACAGATGATCCGTGTGCGCGCCGCCGACGGCACCGTGATCCAGACGCTGGGGCCGAGTTTCGGTCGATGGATACCCATTGACGAGATCCCGCACGAGATGAAGGATGCGATGGTCGCGGTCGAGGATCGCCGCTTCTACTATCATCCCGGCGTCGACCCCTATGGCCTCGCGCGTGCCGTGGTTGTCAGCCTTTCCGAAGGTGGCCGGATGCGAGCGACGTCGACGATCACGCAACAATTGGCGCGTAACGTCTATCTCAACAACAACCGCGATATCGGGCGCAAGCTGCGCGAAATGATCCTGTCGCTGGCGATGGAAACCAAGTTCAGCAAGGAACAGATTCTCGAACTCTATCTGAACAAGGTCTATTTCGGCGGCGGGGCCTATGGCGTCGATGCGGCGAGCCGCCGATTCTTCGATCATGGCGCGGAAGATATCACGCTGGCCGAGGCGACGATCATCGCCGGGCTGGTAAAGGCCCCGTCGCGTTACTCGCCGACCGCCGACGCCAAGGCGGCGATTGGCCGTGCCGGCGTTGTGCTGGAAGTGATGCAGGATGCGGGCATGATCACGCCCGAAGAGGCCGCGTCGGTGCAGCCGGCAAAGGTTCGCCTGGCGGCGGAACCAAAGCAGGATAGCGTGCGCTATTTTACCGATTGGGCGCTGCCCCAGCTCGACAATCTGATCGACGAAACCGAAAAGCCGATCGACGTCTGGACGACGCTTGATCTGGGTATGCAGCGCGCGGCGAGCAACGCCATTCGTGCAGGCGTTCCGCGCGGGGCGCAGGGCGCGCTGGTTTCGATCGACCGCGACGGTGCCGTGCGCGCCATGGTTGGCGGCACCGATTATGCGAGCAGCAACTACAACCGCGCGGTCACGGCGCTGCGCCAGCCCGGCTCGGCGTGGAAGGTCTTTGTATATCTGGCCGCGCTTGAGGCAGGCTTTCGCCCCGAGGACAAGGTCGTCGATGAGGCGGTCACAATCAACGGCTGGTCCCCGAAGAACAGCAGCGGAACCTATTCCGGCGAAATCACGCTGCGCACGGCCTTTGCCTATTCGAAGAACACGGTCGCGGCGAAGATCGGTGACGAAGTCGGCACCAGCAGCATTGCCAATATGGCGCGCCGCTTTGGCATCACCACGCCGATTTCAACGACCCCGGCGATGGTGCTCGGATCGTCCGAAACCCGGGTGATCGACATGACGCGCGCCTTTGCCTCGGTCGCCGCGCGCGGCAAGAGCGTGACGCCCTATGCCATCACCAAGGTCAGTACGATCGATGGCGAAGTGATCTATCAGCACAAGCCTGCCCGGCAGGTGCAACTGGTCGAAGACTATGTGGCGGGCGCCATGACCGATCTGTTGCAGAGCGCGGTTGCAACCGGAACGGGGCGTGCCGCCTCGATCGGGCGCCCGGTCGCCGGCAAGACGGGGACGACCAGCAGCAACAAGGATGGCTGGTTTCTGGGTTTCTCCTCCGGACTGACCACGGGCGTCTGGATGGGCCGCGACGATGCCCGTGCGGTCGGAAACCTTCAGGGCGGCACGGCCCCTGCTGCGGCATGGGCAAATTATATGCGGACCGCCGTCGCCCGCCGCCCGGTCGAGAATTTCGACACCGAAGTCGTTTTTCCCGAACGCCTGGAAGATGAAGAAATGGTGCTCGGCGAGGAAGGCGAGGAAGTGCTGGTCGACGAGAATGGCATGCCAATCGAAGGCGTGCCGACCGGCGATGCCGGGGGCATTCCGCAGCATATGACAGAGCCGGAGCCGCTGGACGAGGCATGGATCGACCAGGCGCTGGACCGTAGCGGCGAGGAGGGCGATCAGCCCCCCGTTCCGGCACCGCGAAACACCGGCCCGAAAACGGTGACGGCACCACCGCCGCGCTAGGCGCCTGTATCTGGTCCGTCCTGACCGGACCCTGCGGCCAGGCCCTATTTTGCTTTACTTTCGCCGTTCCTGACCCATTATCGGGCCATAAGAACCGTCCCGCGCAGGATGGTGCTACCTTGGTCTTCAGGGGTCGAAAGATGTCTATCGAGCGTTTCGACAAAGCCGCTCCGGCGGCCGATCTGCCGTCGCCCTGCTATATCAGGCCTTCGCAGATAGAAGTGGCGCAGTTTGTGCCGCCGCCCGAGCTTGCCCCCTTTGTCACCCAATTCTACCACTTCCGGTGCGATCAGAAGCGTGTCCGCGATGCCCAGCCGGCGGCATTGGGCCACATCGTCTTCTATTTGCAGGGGCAGGGGACATTGCGGTTTGCCGACGGGCAGATTTACTGGAACGATCCGGTGTCGCTGTTCGGCCCCGGCATGGCGCATGCCGAATTCGATATTGCCGGACCGTTTGAGGATTTCGGACTGGCGCTTTCGCCGCTGGGCTTTGTCGCGCTGACCGGCAAGCCAGCAACCGCCTATGCCGACCGTATGGTCGACGCGGCGGACCTGTTCGGTCCAGCCATAACCGAAATGGCGGTGCGTTTTCGCGAAGCGCGCGGGCAGGGCAACATCACCGTTCGCGCCATGGTCGAACAGACGACCGCCTTTCTGCTGGCCTATCTGAAACCTGTGCCGCCCAGCCATATCGCGCTGATCGATACGGTCGGCCAATGGCTGTCGCGTGAGTTCGACCCCGATGTCGAGGCCTTGTTTGCGCGCGTCGACAAATCGCGCAGCACCGCGACCCGCATCATTCGCCGCTATTTCGGCGCATCGCCAAAGCAACTGGTACGCAAATATCGGGCATTGCGGGCGGCAACGCTCTTGTGCGACCCCGACGCCACGCCCGCCATGCGGGCTCGGGTTGAGTCGCTTTTCTACGACCAGTCGCACATGATCCGCGAAATCCGGCATTTCACCGGCCGAACCCCGGGCGCGCTCGACAGCGACGACACCCGAATCCTGCGGGTTTGGCTGTCGAAGGACAATTTTCGCCAGCTGGAAGCCTATCCGGGTTGATTTTCCTTCGCCTTGGGCGCATATAAATCGGACTAATCCA
>JADLBY010000154.1 GCA_020847445.1 Sphingomonadaceae bacterium
GAGATCATCGAAACGCCGATCATCTCGAACTTCAAGGAAGGCCTGACCGTCCTTGAATATTTCAACTCGACCCACGGTGCACGCAAGGGCCTGGCCGATACCGCGCTCAAGACGGCGAACTCGGGCTATCTGACCCGCCGTCTGGTCGATGTCTCGCAGGATTGCACGATTGTCGAGATCGACTGCGGCACCGAACGCGCGCTGGAAATGCGCTCGATCGTGCAGGGTGGCTCGACCATCGCCTCGCTGGGCGAGCGCGTCCTTGGCCGCACGACGGCTGAAGACATTGTCGGCCCCGATGGCAAGGTCGCCATCCCGACCGGCAGCCTGCTCGACGAAGCCGCGATCGCGCAGATCGAGGAAATCGGCCTGCAGGCGCTCAAGATCCGCAGCCCGCTGGTATGCGAATCGAAGGTTGGCGTTTGCGGCACCTGCTATGGTCGCGACCTCGCCCGCGGTACGCCGGTCAATATCGGTGAGGCCGTCGGCGTTATCGCGGCACAGTCGATCGGCGAGCCGGGCACCCAGCTGACCATGCGCACCTTCCACATTGGCGGTGCAGCGCAGCTCAACGAAACGTCGAATCTCGACGCTTCGGCGGACGGCGTGGTCACCTATCGCGACCTGCCGACGCTGGTCGACAAGCGCGGCCGCCGCATCGCGATGGCGCGCAACGGCGAACTGGTGCTGTCGGACAAGGACGGACGCGAACTCGAAACGCACCGCCTGCCCTTTGGCGCGACGCTGGCCTTTGCCGACGGCGCCAAGGTGAAGGCCGGGGACCGCCTGGCCGAGTGGGATCCGTTCACCATGCCGGTGATCACCGAAAAGCCGGGTGTCGTGAAGTTCCAGGATCTGCTCGACGGCAAGACCCTGATCGAACAGACCGACGATGCGACCGGCATCGCCCAGCGCGTCGTGATCGAATATCGCGGTGCTGCCCGTGGCAAGAAGGAAGACCTGCGTCCCCGCCTGACGCTGCTCGACGATCAGAGCGGTGAAGCGGCACGCTACCTCCTCGCCGTTGGCACGATGCTGTCGGTCGAAGACGGGCAGACGGTCGAAGCCGGTGACGTGCTGGCCCGTGTGACCCGCGAATCGGCCAAGACCCGCGACATCACCGGTGGTCTGCCGCGCGTTGCCGAACTGTTCGAAGCGCGCAAGCCGAAGGACAATGCCATCATCGCAAAGCTGTCTGGCCGGATCGAATTCGTCCGCGACTACAAGGCGAAGCGCAAGATCGCGATTGTGCCCGAGGAAGGCGACCGGATCGAATATCTGATCCCCAAGTCGAAGGTGCTCGACGTGCAGGAAGGCGATTTCGTCCGCAAGGGTGACAATCTGATCGCCGGATCGCCCGATCCGCACGACATCCTCGAAGTCATGGGCGTGGAAGCGCTGGCCGAATATCTGGTCGCGGAAATCCAGGAAGTCTATCGACTGCAAGGCGTGAAGATCAACGACAAGCATATCGAGGTGATCGTTCGCCAGATGCTGCAAAAGGTTGAAATCACCAATGGTGGCGACACCACCCTGCTGCCGGGCGAACAGGTCGACCGCGAGGAAATGGACGCGATCAACGCCAAGCTGCAGCCGGGCCAGGCTTTCGCCGAAGGCAACCCCGTCCTGCTCGGTATCACCAAGGCGTCGCTGCAGACCCGCAGCTTCATCTCGGCGGCATCGTTCCAGGAAACCACCCGCGTGCTCACCCAGGCGGCGGTCGAGGGCAAGAAGGACATCCTCACTGGCCTGAAGGAAAATGTCATCGTCGGTCGCCTGATCCCCGCAGGTACCGGTTCGGCTATGAACCGCATCCGCGTGGCGGCCTCCAGCCGTGACGCTGCGCTTCGGGCCAGCTATCGCAAGCTGCAGGAAAGCCTGATCGCGCCGGAAACCGCTGCGGAAGAGCACGCAGCCGAACTGGCGCAGGGGCCGGAAGCCGCACTTGGCGACGATCCGATCGGGATGATGGAACATACGCCCGAAACCGTCGAGGATTTCGAAGGCGGCGTTGAGGAGTAAGCCTCTCGCAACCGATCAGCAAAAGCCCGCCGGAAGCGATTCCGGCGGGCTTTTTGCGACCATTGGTGGCGCAGCGCGACGATTCGTCGCCTAGCGCACAGCGCCTTTGGCGAGCAGTTTCGGAACGAGTATCAGCGCCGCGACCAGCGGCCATTTTCGGTGCCAGGGCTTGATCTCGATCCGGGTGCCGGCATGCCGGTTTATCTTCCAGGCGAGGTAGTCGATCCCGCCCGAATAGGTGAAGGCGGCCTTGGCAAGGCGCGCGACCGACAACAGCTTGCCTTCGACGCGGCGGCGCGTCCAGCCGCCACTGGCGGTGCCAGGCGGGATCGCCGCCATTGCCGCCCTGCCGAACCGTTCATAGCGCTCGGTATCGGCGTCGACCACCGAGTCCGACCGGCTCTTGCGTTCCGCCCGCAACTCGACCGAATAGGTCAGCGCAAAGGCACGCCGCCACCAGTCGAGCGGCGCTTCGCCGTCGATCGATCCCGCAGCGGCAAGCAGGGCAGGTGCGGCACGCGACACGGCTGTAATCGCCTTCGCCTGCGCGGTCATATCCGCGCTCCACACCAGCCTGGCAGGCTGGGCAAAGCGCGCCCAGACTGAGACGTTGCGCGTTTCGGAACCGTTCAACCGGTGAAAGTCGGCCTCGCTCAGCACCGCATATTTGGCCATCAGCCCGTCATGTTCGAACGGAAAGACATTGGGGGGAATGAGCTGGTTCGCGCGCGCAAGCCAGCTGTTGCCATAGGCCGCGCGATAGTCCGACACGATCAGATAGAAATCGAGCATCAGCCCGTCGAGCTGGCTCTGGCGGAGGCAGCTGCCGTAAAACAGCACGGCGCGCGATGCCCCGGGATATTTCGCCGCCAGCGCGGCCGCCAGCGCGCGCACGCGAACGTCAACCGGGTGCAAAAGCTCTGCGCTGACAAGTTGTTCAAGCGAAGACATGGGCGGGCGCTGGCACCGATTCACGGCAAATGGAAATTGGCTCAGGCGGCGAGCTTGAGAAAGGGCACCGGCGGGGTCGAGCGCAAGACGATCGGCCGGTCACTGTCCGCCTCGAATACCTCGCCATCGAGGATCACATTGCTGCGACCGCCGTCGATGCGGATGATATCGCCATTCGAGATGTGGATGCCCTCCATCCGCCGTTTGCCGAGAAAGCCAAGCAGTGAGGCGAAAATCATGCGCACCAGAACCAGCGGCCGGTGATCGACCGCCATCAGTTTCAAATGGCCGTCGCCCTCCGTCCGCACGCGGCCGCCGAGCAGCAGCTTTTCAAGCGTGGTAACGATCAGCACCGAGAAACGGCCTTTCAGTTCGCCGTCGCGGATCAGCGAAATCCGGATCGCTTCCGACCGGTGCGGCAGGAAATCGGCCTTCAGCCCGAACAACACCGAGAAAATGGCGGCAATTGCGGCAAGAACATGGCTGACGCCGTTCGGAAGACCCAAAGGATAGATTTTGTTGCGGCAGTAGAGAATCGTTTCGGCGAGATAGGCACCGCCCAGGAACATGCCGATAACCGGGCGGGCATTGTCATGGCCTTCGGACAGCGCGATCAACTCGCGCGCGACCACATGACCGCTCAGATCGCCCTTGGCCAGTTCCAATATGTCGGCAAGCGCCTGCAACGGATCCCCGCTCGCCCCGAGATCGAGCGCGATCAGGTTGGTCTTGCCGTTGGGCAGCACCGCGACCGGGGGCGGTGTGCCCCTGAAATGGCCGCCATGATAAAGTTCGGTCAGCGCCGCCTGAACGGTGCCGTCGCCGCCATTGACGACGAGCACCTTCGGCTTGACGCGCGCGATCATTTCGAGCGCGCGGGCAATCTGGCCGACTTCTTCCACTTCATAATGGAAGATGTCGGGGTTCTTCGCGCAAAAGCTCCGCACCTGCGGCAACAGGCTCTTGTTGCCGGTCGAGTGCGGATTGGAAAGAAGCGCGACGAGAGCCAATAGCCTTTGAACCTCACATATATTTGACGTTGATGGTTACGGTCGTCACGCCGGAACCCGCATAAAAGCTGACTTTTCCGACCGACGGCTTGCCCAGGTTCAGGATGCTGATCGAAGGATTGTTCGAAAAGCCGCCACCATCGGACGAGATGTCGGTGCTGCCATTTCCATTTTTGTCATGGCGCACTGCGATCGCATAATTGCCGGCCGCCGCCACGGGGATGCAAAAGCTCATCGAGCCGGCGCGGGCACCGGATTCGATGCGATTCAGCCAGCGGCCCTTGGTCAGCCATGCGGCCTTGGTTGCAGGATAGCTTTGTACGCGGACCTTGCCGGTCGAGCCCCGGATGCCCTGCACAATTACCTTCACCGCTGGGCCCTGACCGGCGCCGCAGCGGCTCATATCGTTTGAAATAACGCTTCCGGCCGAGGCCGTACCCGTCATGGCGAGCGCGGCGGCGGCGGCGAAGGCGGCAATGAAACGTGCCATTGCTGTTACTACTCCGTACCATGTGCGTCGGTCGAATATCGACCAACGATATTGCTCCTGATCCTGATCGGGTATATCGGAGCGATTTGCGGCCAAAATAGGGTGACAGGGCGACCACAAGTTGAAATTTTTGACTGCCACCGACCGCTATATCGCACGCCTCGTCGCGCTTCCCCTGATCGGCACATTGGTGATTGCCGCGATGCTGCTGCTGCTCGACAAGATGCTGCGGCTGTTCGATTTTGTCGCCGCAGAGGGCGGGCCGGTCAGTGTCGTCTGGCGGATGCTCGCCAACCTGATACCCGAATATATGTCGCTGGGCATCCCGATCGGTCTGTTGCTCGGTATCCTTCTGGCCTTCAGAAAACTGGCGACCACGTCTGAAATCGACATTTTCAGGGCCGTCGGGCAGAGCTACTGGCGGCTGTTGCGGGTGCCCTATCTCTACGCCATCGCGCTGGCGCTGGTGAATTTTGCCATCGTCGGCTGGGTGCAGCCCACCTCGCGCTATCTGTATGAAGAGCTGCGTTTCGATCTGCGCTCGGGCGCGCTGGGCGCCTCGATCAAGGTGGGTGAATTCAACAATCTGGGCGATAATCTGACGATGCGGATCGAGGAAAGCCGCAACCAGGGCAATGACCTGTCGGGCTTGTTTGTCTTTGCCGAGAACAAGAAAGGGCAGTCGATCTCGGTGACGGCGGAAAAGGGGCAGTTTCTGCGCACCGACGACCCCGACACGATCATCTTGCGGCTGACCAATGGCACGCTGGTGCACGACGCGCCCACCTATCGCAACCCTCGCGTCCTCAGCTTTTCGAGCCATGACGTGCCGATCGATCTGCCGCAGATCGAACAGTTTCGCGGGCGCGGCGGCAAGGACCGCGAATATACGCTGAACGAACTGATCAAGGTCGGGAATGATGCAACCCGCCCGAAGAGCGAACGCAACGCGGCCTGGGCCAATCTCAACTTCCGGATGGTCGAGGTGGCGATGATGCTGCTGTTGCCGTTGCTGGCTTTGGCGCTGGCGATCCCGCCCAAGCGCTCGACATCGGCGCTCGGCGTGTTCCTGTCGATCGTGATGGTGGTGACCTATCACAAGATCAACGAATATGCCGAATCGATGGGCGCATTGGGAACCGTGCATCCCGTGCTTGCATTATGGGTGCCGTTCATCGCCTTTTCCGCGCTGATCCTCTGGATGTATCATGTCATCGCGCATGTTCCGGGCGGGCAGCCGATCGGTGCGCTGGAGGTTTTTGCCGCCAAGGCAGGCAAGGCCTTCAAGAAGCTGTTCCGCTTCGGGCGGCGCAAGTCGCGCCTGCTGGTGCAGGAAGCGTAGGCGATGCGGCTGCAATTCTTCCCCTCGCGCCAAATCGGCTGGTATATGGCGCGGCTTTTCCTGGTGCGCACCTTTGCCGTGTTGCTGATGCTGGTTCTGGTATTGCAAACCCTCGATCTGCTGGGCGAAAGCGGGAAGATCCTGTCGGTCGCGGGCAACAGCGAAGGCGACCTATGGCGCTATGTCGGGATGCGCGCGCCGCAGATCATCGCCCGATTCCTGCCCTTTTCGGTGTTGCTGGCGACGCTGATCACCTTCGCGACGCTCAGCCAGAACAGCGAGGTGATCGCGATGAAGGCGGCGGGGCTATCCGCGCACCAGATTCTCGCGCCGATGCTTGCCGCCAGCCTGTTGGTGGCGGGGGTTTCCTTTGCCTTCAATGACACCATCGTCGCGCCTGCAACCGCCCGGCTGAAGGTCTGGCAGGACGTCGAATATGGCCCGGTACCGATCGACACTGGCGTGCGAACCAATGTGTGGGTGCGCGAGGGGCGCGATCTGGTGCAGGTGCGCACCGTTTCGGGCACGGGCGACGCGACAAAGCTGCAGGATGTGCGCGTCTATCAGCGCACCCAGGGCAGTCTGAAGCGGGTGATCCGCGCCGAAACAGGCAGCCTTCAGGACGGCGCCTGGAAGCTGGAAAATGTACGCATCTTTGATGTGGCAAAGATCGAGCAGCAGAAGCTGCCCGAGATTGTCGTCGGGCGCGGCATAGAGCCGGAGCGTTTCAACCGGCTGAAGGTCGATGGCGATGCGCTCGGCTTCATGCCGCTGCGCCGCGCCATCCACGATCTGAAAGCCGCAGGCCGCCGCACCGACACGCTGGAAGGCAATCTGTGGCACAAGATTTCGGGGCCGCTTTCGGCGCTGTTGATGCCGTTGCTGGGGGCGGTTGCGGCCTTTGGCCTCGCCCGTTCCGGCGCGCTGTTCATGCGCGCGGTGATCGGGATGGCGCTGGGCTTTGCCTATTTTGTCGCCGACAATTTCGCGCTCGCCATGGGCAATCTGGGTGCCTACCCGCCCTTCATCGCTGCCTGGGCCCCGTTCCTGCTGTTCCTGTTGATTGGTGAGACGGTGCTCGTTCGCACCGAAGAGTGATGAGCGGGCCGCAGGAAGAGGCGCTGGTCGAGGCGCAGGCGCAGAGCATTGACCGCAGCGATGTTGCCAAGGGCGCGGGGCTTGCTGCGGTCGCGCGGCTGGGCGCGCTGATCGAGGTCGTTTCGCAACCCGCCTATACCTGGATGTTCGGGCTGACCGGCTATGGCGTTTATGTCGTGCTCTGGGCGGCGGTGAACATCCTGGCCAATCTGCTCGATCTGGCGCTGGGGCAGGCATTGCAGCGGATCGTTCCGGCCAGCGCAAGCCGCGACGAGCAGCATGGCGCGGTGCGCTTTGCGCTGAGCGTCAGCACCGGGCTTGGCATAGCCGCTGCGCTGGCAATCTCGCTATCGGCACCGATGCTGGCGGGCTGGGTTGCCAGCGCGCCGGGCGATGCGGCTAAGCTGCCAAGGGCGATCGCGATCTTCGCATGGAGCCTGCCCTTGTGGATCTTCGTCGAAACCGCAACCGCCGCAGCGCGCGCGATGCGCGCATTCGGGCCGGAAATCCGCTTGAGGATATTCTGGGAACAGGTGGCTCGCCTGATCTTTGCGGCAGGCTTTTTCTTCGCCGGAACGGGCTTTGAAGGGCTGCTGTTCGGCCATCTTGCCTCGCTCGCGATGACGGCCTGGCTCAGCTGGAAGCTGTTGGCGCGCTATTTTGATCCGGCATTGCTGTTGCGCGCGCCCTTGCCGCCGTCGCTGCGTGCGGAAACGCTTGCCACCGGCCTGGCCATGCTGCCTCCGGCGCTCGCACGCCGGGCCTATAATGACCTGCCGCCGATCCTGCTCAACGCCATGATCCCCGGCGCGGGCGGTGCCACTGCGGCGGGCCTGTTCGGCATTGCCCGCAAGATTGCCTCTATCCCACTGATCGTGCGCCAGTCTTTTCTATATGTCCTCGCCCCGCTGGCGTCGGCACAGGCGGCGGTGGACCGGAAGGAAATCGCGCCGCTGTACAGCTTTTCGACCCATATCTCGCTGCTGCTCGCGGTCCCGCTCGCCGGGCTTTTGATCCTGATCGCTGCCGATCTGCTGACCGCCTTCGCGCCGGGATCGGAAGCGGCACTGGCGGTGCTTGTCATCCTGCTTGCCGCGCGCGCGGCGGAGGCCGCACTCGGCCCGGCAACGCCGATTGTCGAGATGATCGGCCATCGCGGCCTGCCGCTTGCCAACAGCCTTGCCGGACTGGCGATCTGGCTCGTGCTCGGCATCTGGCTTGTCCCGCAAAGCGGCGCCGACGGCATGGCGATCGCGGTGTCCGCGGCGGTGGTGCTGACCGCGCTGCTCGCCATGGCCGAACTTTATTGGGCTGATCGTGTGTCCCCCTTTGGTCACGGCTTCCTGCGCGCACTGCTCGCCGCTGCGGGCTGCGTTGCCCTGCTATGGGGTGCAGGCGAACTTCTGGCGCCTTTTGGCCAGCGGATCCGCGCGCTGTTGCTGTTTGCGCTTTTCTGGCCAGCACTGTGGCTGACGCTGAAATGGGGGTTGCTGGCCGAGGACAAAAAGGGTCTCGGAAAGCTGGCAGCAAGATTGCGGCTGTAACCAGTTGCCCTTGGCCGCATCCGACAGCATAAGGCCGCCAGATCATCAAAAAGGGACATAAGATGCAGGCAGGCGAAGTGCGCGTCACGCCAGTAAGCGGAAAGAAGGCGCTGGCCGAATTTGTCGACCTGCCCTTTCGCCTTTATGCGAACGATCCGAACTGGGTGCCGCCGCTGAAGGACGAGGTTTATGGCCTCCTCACCCCCGGCAAAAATCCCTGGTTCGAACATGCCGAGGCACAGCTTTTCCTCGCGCGCCGCGCCGGGCGGGTGGTGGGCCGGATTTCGGCGCATATCGACCATCTGGCGCTGTCCCAGCCGGTCGAGCAGGGCATGGGCCCCGGCACCGGATTCTGGGGATTTTACGAGGCGGAAAGCGCCGAGATTGGCAACGCCCTGCTCGCCGAAGCTGAAAAATGGTTGCGCGCCAAGGGGATGACCCGGATGCTCGGCCCGGTCAGCTTCGCGATGTGGGACGAACCCGGCCTGCTGATCGCGGGACACGACCACCCGCCAACGGTGATGATGGGTTTCAACAGCGCCGCCTATCAGGGCTGGATCGAAGCCGCCGGGCATGAAAAGGTAGAGGATCTCTTCACCTATGCACTGCCGATCGATCAGGGCTTTCCGGAGCTGACCCAGCGTATCGTGGCGATGGGTGAAAAGAGCGGGAAAATCCATATCCGCCGCGTCAACAAGCGCAAATTTGACGCGGAAGCGGCGCTGATCCTGTCGATCCTGAACGATGCATGGGAGGCGAATTGGGGATTCGTCCCCTTCACCCCCGCCGAGGTCGCCTATGCCGGAAAGAAGCTGAAGCCCATCGTCTTTGAAGACCTGATCCGGATCGCGGAAATTGACGGGGAGCCTGTCGCCTTCATGATGACGGTGCCCGATCTCAACGAACAGCTGGTCAAATATGGCGGCTCGCTATGGCCGTTCAACTGGGCCAGGCTGCTCTGGTGGCTGAATGTCGGCAAGCCGCAGGTGACGACGATGCGCGTGCCGTTGATGGGCGTCGTCAAAAAGTTGCAGGGCACCCGCACGGCGAGCCAGCTCGCCTTCATGCTGATCGAATATATCCGCCGCGATGCGATTGCGAAATTCGGCGCGACCCGTGGCGATTTCGGCTGGGTGCTGTCGTCGAACGGCCCGATGGTTTCGGTGGGCGAGGCCGTGGGCGGCAAGGTGAACAAGGTGTACCGCATCTACAAAAAGACGCTGTAATAATGCTCGGCTGATCGCCTCAAATGTCCGGGAGGACGGTTGCGCCCGATTTCAGGCCGAGCAGATTTGATCCTGTATTTCAGCAGGCACGCTGCCCGCCATGGCTGGTGCACAGGTCGGTCTGTCCCGGAGTCTGGACCTGGACTAAAGCCTCCGCCCCGCCCTTCCCGCCAGTTCGACCGCATAATGCCACGCCACCCGGCCCGAGCGCCCGCCGCGCTGATGGGCAAAGGCGAGCGCATCTGCCTCGTCCCAGTCGAGCCCGAAATGCGCGGCATAGGCGGCGACCATTTCGAGAAAGGCGGGCTGGTCGGGATATTGAAAGCCCAGCTTGAGCCCGAAACGGTCGGCGAGCGCCAGCCGGTCGTCGGCGACATCGCGGGCGTTGACCGCTGCATCCTCCTCATCCTGCCGCCGTTCGACGATATTGCGCCGGTTCGACGTGACATAGAGCCGGACATTGGCCGGGCGCGCCTCCGATCCCCCTTCCAGCATAGAGCGCAGGCGGCGCGGGTTGGCATCATCGCCTTCGAACGCGATATCGTCGATGAACAGGATGAAGCGCCGGTCCGCCTTGCCGAGCAGCGCGAACAGATGCGGCAGGCTGGCCAGCTGGTCCGCCGTGGTTTCGACCAGCGCCAGCGGCAGCTTCTGCGCCTGCAGGGCCCCGGTCACCGACTTGACCAGCGCCGATTTTCCCATGCCGCGCGCACCCCAGAGCAGCACATCATGCGCAGCGTGGCCCAAAGCATGGCGTTGGCTGTTCTCGATGATCGCCGCTTTCTGCCGGTCGACGCCGACGATCAGACTTTCGGGCAGCGGGGCAAAGCTGGTGACGGCGGAAAGACCATGGCCATCCCAATGATAGGCAGGATGCGCCAAAAGCTCCGCAGGCACACCGGGCGGCGGCGCAAGCCGTTCGAGCGCGTCGGCGATACGGGTCAACAATATTTGGGTCTGATCCATCGCGCGGAACATAACCGAATGCGGGAAAGGTAAAAGAGGCAAGAGGAAAGGAGGCCGCTATTGCTCGTCGACCGCAGTTTCAAAATGCGCCGAACCCTCTTTCCCTCTTGCCTCTTTTACACTTTGTTCAAGCCGCCAGCTCGTCGTCATCCAGCGCATAGAGCAAATCCGCCCCTGCCATCGCGCTGCCCTTCAGCGACAGCGCCTCGGGCACCATGATGTCGAGATAATAGCGGCAGGACGCAATTTTCGCCTTGAGGAACGGCGTGTCGCCGCCCGCGGCCTGCGCCGCTGCCAATTGCCGCGCCATCAGCCAGCCGCAGGTTGCGACCGCCATCATCGTGGTAAAGGCATAGCTGCCCGCCAGCCTGTCATCGGTAGAGGCGCGGCCGATCATCCATTCGGCCACTTCGGTGCAGGCCCCGGCGAGCGCCTGCAGCGCGCCATGCCCGCCCGCTTCCTGGCCGATCCGCGCCAGATGGTCGCGCACCGCATCACCGCCGCGCATGCCGAGTTTGCGGCCGACAAGGTCGGCGGCCTGAATGCCGTTGGTGCCTTCATAGATCGCCGCGATACGGATGTCGCGATAGAGCTGGGCCGCACCGGTTTCCTCGATAAAGCCCATGCCGCCATGCACCTGGATCCCGAGCGAGGCGATCTCGCTGCCCATGTCGGTGCCATAGGTCTTGGCGAGCGGGGTCAGCAGTTCAAGCATTTCCTGCGCGCCATCGATGCCGAGACCGGCGCGGTCGACAAAGCCGCTGGCGCAATAGAGCAGGGCGCGGATCGCCTGCGTGCCCGCCTTCATCCGCATCAGCATGCGGCGGACATCGGGATGGTCGACAATCGCCACCGGATCGCGGCTGGTGCCGCCCGCGCGTGCGGACTGGACGCGTTCGCGGGCGAAGGCGACGGCCTTCTGGGTCGCGGCTTCGGCGATCTGCACCCCTTCGAGGCCGACATTGAGGCGGGCATTGTTCATCATCGTGAACATCGCCCGCATCCCGCCAAATTCGGGGCCGATCAGCTCGCCGATACAATCGCCTTCCTCGCCAAAGGCCAGCACACAGGTGGGCGAGGCGTTGATACCCATTTTATGTTCGATCGACACCACCTTCACATCGTTGCGCGCGCCCAGCGACCCATCGGCGTTGACGCGATATTTGGGAACGAGAAAGAGCGAAATGCCCTTGGTTCCCGGCGGCGCATCGGGGGTGCGGGCGAGGACGAGATGGACGATATTGCCCGCCATGTCATGATCGCCGAAGCTGATGAAAATCTTGGTCCCCCTGATCTGGTAGGTGCCGTCGCCGCGCGGCGTGGCGGTTGATTTGAGTGCGCCGACATCGGAGCCCGCCTGCGGCTCGGTCAGGTTCATCGTGCCGGTCCATTCGCCGGTCGACAGCCGGGGCAGGAACATCGCCTTTTGCGCATCCGAGCCGTGATGGTTGATCGCCTCGATCGCGCCGACCGACAATATCGGGCACAGCGCGAATGCCATATTCGCCGCGCCAAGCGAATCGAGCGCGACGGTGGCGAGGCTGAAGGGCAGCCCCTGCCCGCCAAAGTCCGCAGGCGCGTTGATCGAGCCCCAGCCATTGGCGACATAGGCCTTGTAGGCATCGACAAAGCCTGCGGGCATGACGACCTGCCCATCGACCAGCCGCGCCCCCACCGTGTCGCCGATCCGCCGCAGCGGATAG
This sequence comes from Sphingomonadaceae bacterium, assembly GCA_020847445.1. Classification (GTDB taxonomy): domain Bacteria; phylum Pseudomonadota; class Alphaproteobacteria; order Sphingomonadales; family Sphingomonadaceae; genus Sphingorhabdus_B. Next base: position 12,353 of record JADLBY010000154.1, read on the forward strand.
AATTCGGCGGCGGCAAATTCGCCTATGCCGTCGGTAATCGCCTCGACCATGTCGGGGCTGGCATCGGCGAAGCGCGCATGCGCCGCCAGTTCGTCGATTCCGGTAATGTGCCTGAGCACGAAAAGCTGTTCGGTAACGGGTGCGATATAGGTCATTTTGGGGCCTGTTGCTTGCGGGTTTCCCGGCCTATAGCGCGAGATGATGGCAGGCTCAAATCCCCTAGGACATGGCCGGATAGCGAAGGCCGACTCCGCCACCATGGCAGAGGCGGCCGCGGCCTTGCGCGCCGGTGGCGTTGTCGCGATTCCCACCGAGACGGTTTATGGCCTCGCGGCCGACGCATCGAATGCCGACGCGGTGGCCAATATCTATCGCATCAAGGGGCGGCCGGACTTCAACCCGCTGATCGTGCATGTGCCCGATCACGCCGCCGCCGAACGGCTCGCGCAGTTCGACGATCGCGCCTCGGCGCTTGCCGTCCGCTTCTGGCCCGGGCCGCTGACGCTGGTGTTGCCGCTGCAACCCGCCGCCCCTGTGGCTGCGGCGGTGACCGCCGGGCTGCCGACCATCGCGCTGCGCTGCCCCGCGCACCCGGTGATGCAGGCGGTGCTGAAGGCAAGCGGGCTGTTTCTCGCGGCACCGTCGGCCAACCGCAGCGGCGGTATCAGCCCGACCCGTGCGCGGCACGTCGCGGACAGCCTGGGCGCTGCAACGCCGCTCGTGCTGGATGCCGGGCCATGCGCGGCAGGGCTTGAATCGACCATCGTTGCGGTGCGCGATCATGGCTGGCAATTGCTGCGCCCCGGCCCGGTAACAGCGGCGGAGATCGCGCAGTTGCTCGGCGAACCGCCATTACCGGTCAGCGAGGCGAGGATCGAGGCGCCCGGCCAGTTGGCCAGCCATTATGCACCTTCCAGACCGGTGCGGTTGAATGCGACGCAGGCAGCGCCGGACGAGTGGCATATCGGCTTTGGTACCACAGGCGGGGACGACAATCTTTCGGCGCGCGGCGATCTGGCCGAAGCCGCCGCCAGACTGTTCGACGCGCTGCACCGGGGCGACGCCAGCGGACGCGCCGCGATTGCCGTTGCCCCGATCCCCGATGACGGCATCGGGGCGGCGATCAACGACCGTCTGCGCAGGGCGGCAGCGTGAAGCTGATTGCGGCCTTTGTGGCGGCGATCGCCCTTTTTGGTGCCGTCGCGACGACGCGCAACCGGCCACCCGACGATCCCATAGCGCTGGCCTATCAGGCATTGATCGCCAAGGATCTGCGGCTCGCGACAGTCGGCTATCATCTGGCACAGGGCAGCGCGGCCTATTGCCGCAACACATGGCGCAATCCGGGCTGGGTGCTGCATGACGAGCGCCAATATCCCGATCTGGCGCTCGCCCACCGCGCCTTCACCTTTCGCAAACCGGTCAGCATTGCCGCGCTGGTCACGGGCGGACCTGCGGCCCGCGCCGGGCTGCAGCCTGGCGACGGGCTGACTGCTGCCGATGGCAGCGTGGTGTGGTATGATCCGGCAGCCAAAGACCAGCGGCCAACATCCGGGCGGATCGACGGCCTGCGCGAGACGATTGCAATGCGGCTGTCGGAGGGCAGACCGATCCGATTCGGCATCGCAACCGCCAACGGGCACCGCGACCTCATCCTGGACCCACCGGCCGTCTGCGCCTCCGACTTCTGGGTCGATGTCCGATCCAAACGCGATGCAGGGGCCGATGGCAAGCGGGTGCGGGTGACCAGCGGGCTGATCGACTATGTTCGCGACGATGATGAACTGGCGGCGGTCGTTGCCCATGAAATGGCGCATAATCTGCTCGACCACCGCCCGCGAATCGAGGCAAGCAAGAGCGGCAAGACCAAGGTCATCAAGGCGACTGAGGCAGAGGCCGACCGGCTTTCGGTGTGGTTGATGGCCAATGCGGGCTATGATCCGGAGGCTGCGATCAGCTTCTGGCAGCGTTATGGCAAGGCGACGGGCCTGGGCATTTTCAGTGCACCGACCCATTATCGCTGGCAGACGCGGGTGGCGATGCTGCGCGAGGAGATCGACCTTATGTCCCGTTCGCCCGCCGGTGATGATCGCCGCGATCCGCCGCTATTGGCCGCGCATCGGGCGAAGCAATAATTTGCATTGCGAATTGCAATCGACAGTTTCCTTGGCAACAAGTTTCGCTTACCAAGCATGTCCACGGACATGAACGGAGGACGCGTGGCCATTCGCGCACATCGGCTTGCAATCGCTGTACTTTTGCTGTCGCCGCTCCTCCATGGCTGCGGCGAGAAAGAGGCCGGGACAGCCGCGCACAGCGAAGAAACCTTTCCGGTTCAGGTGATGACGGTGCAGCCCGCCAACATGCTGCAGACGATCAGCGCGGTCGGCACCGTGCGCTATCGCCGAGAAACCCCGCTGGGCTTCACCACCGCAGGCAAGGTCGCGACGGTCCGGTTCGAGGAAGGTGACTTCGTCAAACGCGGGGCGTTGCTCGCCGCGCTCGATACCACCAGCGTCGGTGCCGATCTGAGCGTTGCAGAGGCCGAGCGCAGCCGGGCACAGTCCGAATTCGAACGCATCAAGCAGCTATACGCCGAAGGCTGGATCACCAAAGCGCGGTTCGAAGCCGCCGAAGCCGCCGCAAAGGCCGCCAGCGCGCGGGTGGCGCAGGCAGGCTTCGCCCGGGGCACGGCCCAGCTTTATGCCCCGTCGAGCGGCGTGGTCCTCACCCGCAATGTCCAGCCGGGGCAGGTGATCGCGGCGGGCACGCCCGCGCTCATCCTGGGCGAAGGCGATGACGGCTTTGTCTTCCGCGCCCCGGTGATCGATCGCAACGCATCCAGGCTGCGCGTCGGCATGGCGGCGGAAATCAGCCTGCCTGCGCTCGGCGCGGCACCGGTCACCGCGACGATCAGCGAAATTGACGGTCGCGCCAATCAGGCCACGGGCGCATTCACCGTCCAGTTCAGCCTGCCCGCTTCGGCCCGGCTGAAATCGGGCCAGATCGGCACGGCCAGCATCAGATTGCCTGCTGCCGACGATGGCGCATTGCAAATCCCCGCCAGCGCGATCTTCGGCATGCGGGCCAATGAAGGGCTGGTCTATATCGTCAACGCCGCCAGCGGACGGGTGGAAACGCGCAATGTGGCGATCGAACGGATAACCGACGGCTTCGTCGTCATCACCGGCGGGCTCCGGCAGGGCGACGTGCTGGTGACATCGGGAGCCGAAAAGCTGCGCACCGGAGCCAAGGTGCGTACGGCACGGGCACCTGGCTGACATGCATCTGCGACCGGGCCGGACTGCACGCGCATGAGCGTCACCGAATTTGCCATCCGTCGCTGGCAACTGACGCTTGTATTGTTCACCCTGCTCTGCGCGCTCGGCTATTCGGCTTTCACCTCGATCCCGCGCGCGGTCGACCCGCATTTCCCGCTGCCGGTGGTGGTGATCACCGCGATCCAGCCCGGTGCCGATGCCGAGGAAATGGAGCAGACCGTCGCCAAGCCGATCGAGGAGCTGATGCAGGGGCTGGAGGACGTCAAGGAGATCGTCTCGACCAGCAACGACAGCAGCACCGTGATCCGCGCCGAATTCGACTGGTCGGGCGATCCGGATCGCTATTTCAACGATACCGTCCGCGAAGTCACCGCAATCCGCAGCCGCCTGCCCGCCGATCTGGCGCGGCTCGATTTCAAGAAGATGCGCACCACCAATGCATCGGTGCTGCAGATCGCGCTGGTCAGCGAAACCGCGAGCTGGCGGCGCATGGAAAAATATGGCCGCGACATATCGGAGGCCTTTTCGCGATATGCCGCCGTGCGCGAATCCGAAGTGCATGGGCTGTCGCAGCCCGAGGTCACCGTTGCCATCAAGTCCGACCGGCTCGCCGAACTGCGTCTGCCCGCAAGCAGCATCGCCGACGCGCTGAAGCTGGGCGGCGCCGATGTGTCGAGCGGCGCGGTGGTCAGTGGCACGCGGCGCTACAATGTGGAGGCCGGTGGCGCGTTCAAGTCGCTCGACACGATCCGCAACCTGCCGTTGCGATCGAGCGAGGGGACGATCCTGCGCGTGGGCGATGTCGCCGATGTCTTCTGGGGCGCGGAGGAAACGCGGTCGCGCGTGTATCATAATGGCAAGCGCGCGATCTGGATAACCGCAAACCAGAAAGCCGGGACCGACGCGACCAAGCTGCGCAATGCGTTGATGCAGGAGCTGGAAAGCCAGAAAAAGGTGCTGCCGCCGGATATCGATGTCGTCCTGCAATTCGACCAGAGTCGCGACATCGCCAAGCGGTTGGCCGAACTGGCGCGCGACTTTTCCATCGCGCTGGCGCTGGTGATGATCACGCTGTTGCCGCTGGGCTGGCGCGCGGCGGTGATCGTCATGGTATCGATCCCGCTGTCGCTCGCCTCGGGGCTGGTCGCGGTCTATGCGATGGGGTTCAACCTCAGCCAGCTGGTGGTCGCGGGCTTCATCCTCTCGCTCGGGCTGCTGGTCGACGATTCGATCGTCGTGATCGAAAATGTCTCGCGGCATTTGCGGATGGGCAAGGCACGGACATTGGCCGCGATCGAGGGCACAAGGGAGATCAGCCTGGCGGTGATGGGATCGACCGGCGTGCTGGTTTTTGCGTTCGTCCCGATGCTGTTCCTGCCCGAAGGCGCGGGCAAGTTCACGATGAGCTTCATCGGCACGATCATTTTCACCGTGACGGCGTCGCTGGTCATTTCGCTGACGATCATCCCCTTCCTCGCCAGCCGCCTGTTGAAGCGCGATGGCGACGAGCATGGCAACCCGTTGCTGCGCTGGCTGATGGAAAAGATCGACAAATTCTATCGCCCGGTGCTGCACAAGGCGCTTGAAAAGCCGCGGCGTACCGTCTGGGGCGCGCTCGCGCTGACCGTCGGCGCCTTCGGTCTGGTGCCGGTGCTGGGCTTCAGCCTGTTCCCCAACGCCGATTCCTCCTATTTCCGCGTCACCGTTCAGGCGGAACAGGGAACCAGCCTCGACGAAACCGGGCGCATCGTGCGGCAGGTGTCGAATATCCTTGCGAAGGAACCGTCGATCAAAATCAGGGCCGAAAATGTCGGGCGCAAGAACCCGTCGGTTTTCTACAACAGCTTTGAATCGGCCGAAACGACCACGATTGGCGAAGTGCTGGCGGTGATGGATGAATGGCGCGGCCGCGAAAGCATGGCGATGGTCGACCGGCTGCGCACGCAACTGGACCAGATCAGCGGCGCGCGCGTGAAACTGGTGCTGTTCCAGAACGGCGCACCGATCAACGCACCAGTCGAGTTTCGCGTCGTCGGCCCCGACCTGAACGTGCTCAAACAGCTTGCCGGCCAGGTGCAGGCCGTGCTGCACGACGTGCCGGGCACGCGCGATGTGGTGAATCCGGTGGCGACCGACCGGCTCGACCTCGACATGCGCATCGACGAAGGCAAGGCGGCATTGCTCGATATTCCCGCAGGCTCGCCGCGCCGGATCATCCGGCTGGCCCTGTCGGGGGAGCGGGCGGGCAGCTTCCGCGACAATGAAGGCGACAGCTATCCGGTCACCGTGCGGCTGCCGCTGCACAACAGCCAGCCGGTTTCCGCGCTCGACAATATCTATGTCGCCACGCGCAGCGGCGCCCCCGTCGCGCTCGGCGAAATCACCGATCCGCAACTGGTGTCGGTCGCGCCGCTGATCACGCGGCGCAATCTGGAACGCACGGTGGAAATTACCGCGCAAACGCAGGACGGCGCCCTGCCGTCAAAGATTACCCGCACCGCCAAGGCCCGGCTCGACAGGATCAAGCTGCCGCTTGGCTATGCCATCCGCGTGGGGGGCGAGGCGGAAAAGATCAACGATACCTTTTCAGGTTTCGGCCCGGTCATCCTGATCGCGCTGTTCATCATCTTCGGCATATTGGTTGCCGAATTCGGCGAATTTCGCGAGGCGCTGGTGGTGGCGGGGGTGATCCCGCTGGGCACTTTCGGCGGGCTGATCGCGCTGCTGGCGACCGGCAACAACCTGTCCTTCCTTGCGGTGATCGGTTTCGTTGCGCTGATCGGGATCGAGATCAAGAATTCGATCCTGCTGGTCGACTTCACCACGCAATTGCGCGAGCGCGGCCTCGGCCTGCGCGACGCCATCGAACAGGCGGGCGAGGTGCGGTTTCTGCCCGTCCTTCTGACGTCGGTCACCGCCATCGGCGGGCTGCTGCCGCTCGCGCTGTTCGGCGGCAATCTCTACGGCCCGCTCGCGATTGTCCTTATCGGCGGACTTATTTCGTCGACCCTCTTGTCGCGCATCGTCACGCCCGCCATGTATCTGCTGGTGGTGCGCGGCCGCGAAGAGAAGAAAGAGGCCGCGCGCAAGGCAAGGGAAGCGACAAGTGGCTGAAGCGATATTTGCAGGCGGGTGTTTCTGGTGCACCGAAGCGGTGTTCAAGCAGTTGAACGGCGTGCAGTCGGTCGAAAGCGGCTATATCGGCGGCAGCCTCGAGAATCCGGATTACAAGGCGGTGTGCAGCGGCACGACCGGCCATGCCGAGGCCATCCGTATCGGTTTCGACCCTGCGGTGATCGGCTATGCCGACCTGCTCGACATCCATTTTGCAACGCACGATCCGACCCAGCTCAACCGGCAGGGCAATGATATTGGCACCCAGTACCGCTCGGCAATCTTCCCGCTCGACGACGCCCAGCGTGACGCGGCCGCAGCAGCGATCGTCCGCGCCCAGCCCGATTGGCCCGCACCGATTGTCACAACCATCGAAGGCCCGGCAACCTGGTATCCGGCCGAAGGCTATCATCAGGACTATTGGGACGGCGAGGGCCAGCGCAATCCCTATTGCCTTGCCGTCATCCCGCCCAAGCTGGCGAAGCTGAAAAAGGGCTTTGCGCAACGGCTGGCGCAATAGACAATTAACCATGTTCCGTTATGGGACAATGCCATGACGCATAAACCCATCCGCCCCATCCGTAAGGCCGTTTTTCCTGTCGCCGGACTAGGCACCCGCTTTCTTCCCGCGACCAAGGCGATCCCGAAAGAGATGCTGCCCGTCGTCGATAGCCCGCTGATCCAATATGCGGTCGACGAAGCGCGCGAGGCGGGGATCGAACAGATGATTTTCGTCACCGGTCGCGGCAAAAGCGCGATCGAGGACCATTTCGACATCGCCTATGAACTCGAACGGACGATGACCGACCGCGGCAAGGATATTTCAGTGCTCGCACCGACCCGGCTGGGCCCGGGCAATTGCGCCTATGTCCGCCAGCAGGAACCGATGGGCCTGGGCCATGCAATCTGGTGCGCGCGCGACATTGTCGGCGACGAACCCTTTGCGATTTTCCTCCCCGACGAATTCATGCACGGCTCGCCCGGCTGCATGGCGCAGATGGTGGCGGAATATGATAAAGTCGGCGGCAATCTGCTCAGCGTGCTCGAAGTGCCGCACGAACAGGTTTCAAGCTATGGCGTGATCGCCCCCGGCGCGGCCGAGGGCAAGCTGACCGAGGTCAGGGGGCTGGTCGAGAAGCCGGCGGTCGAGGCCGCACCGTCGAACCTCATCATTTCGGGCCGCTATATCCTGCAGCCGGAGGTGATGCGCGTGCTCGAACATCAGGGCAAGGGTGCGGGCGGTGAAATCCAGCTGACCGACGCGATGGCGCAGATGATCGGCCACCAGCCTTTCCACGCGGTCACCTTCGATGGTGCGCGCTATGATTGCGGCTCGAAAACCGGTTATATCGAGGCCAATCTGGCGGTAGCGCTGTCGCGGCCCGACATGGCCGACGAGGTCCGCGCAATGGCGCAGCGCCTCGCCGGATAGGCCAGCCTAACCCGCTGCCTTGCTGAGTTCCTTGTAGACGAAACCGCCGAGCAGACCGCCAAGGACCGGCGCGACCCAGAACAGCCACAGCTGCTGCAGCGCCAATCCGCCCACCACCAGCGCCGGGCCGGTGCTGCGCGCCGGGTTGACCGAGGTGTTGGTCACAGGGATCGAAATCAGGTGGATCAGCGTCAGCGTCAGCCCGATGGCGAGCGGAGCAAAGCCTGCAGGTGCCCTGGCGTCGGTTGCGCCCATGATCATGAACAGGAAGAAAAAGCTCAGCAGCAGCTCGACCAGAAAGCCGGTTGCCATCGGATAACCCCCGGGCGACCCCGCCCCGACGCCATTGGCCGCCAGACCATTGGCGGCGACCGAATAGTCGGCCTTGCCGGTGGCGATAACATAGAGCGTGAAAGCGGCGGCAATCGCCCCCAATGTCTGCGCGACCACATAAAGCGGGATGTCTTTGGCATCGAAACGCCCGCCCGCCCACAGGCCAACGGTAACCGCCGGGTTCAAATGGCAGCCCGAAATATGGCCGATGGCAAAGGCCATGGTGACCACCGTCAGACCGAAGGCCAGGGCCACGCCGAGCAGCCCGATCCCCAATTCGGGAAAGGCGGCGGAAATCACCGCAGCACCGCAACCGCCGAGAACCAGCCAGAATGTGCCGATAAATTCGGCAACGCCGCGTTGAATATTGCCCATTGTCATCCTCCTCATCTGCCTCCTCGCCATATGGCAAAGGCAATCTATCACGCTTTGCCCCGATACGGATGTCAAACCGTCTATTGTTCAGCGACAGAACAGCCGGATTGCGCTATCGCCTGCAAAGTCGGGGAGTTTTTTGCATGCGCCGTCTTTTCATCCTGCCCTTGCTTCTGCTGTTGCCCGGCTGCGTCGCGTCGGTAGTGGGGGATGTGGTGACCGCACCGATCAAGGTTGTCTCCAAGACCGCCGATGTCATGACCACCAGCCAGTCCGAAGCCGACGAAAAGCGGGGACGCGACCTCAGGAAGCAGGAGGAGCGGCTGGGCAGGCTGGCGCGCCGACGCGATGAAGCGCGGGCCGATTGTGCGGATGGCGACCGCGAGGCGTGTCTGCGCTTCGAAGCGATCGAGGCCGAGATTGCGGCCGAAAAAGAGCGCGAAATCTAGGGCACTAGCTCCGGAAAACGACCGTCTTGCCGCCGTTGAGCAGCACCCGATCCTCCAGATGATCGCGCACCGCGGCGGCCAGTACGCGGCATTCGATGTCGCGGCCTTTTGCCACCAGATCGTCCGCCGTATCGGCATGGCTGACCGCCTCGACATCCTGCGCGATGATCGGGCCTTCGTCGAGGTCGGCGGTGACATAATGCGCGGTCGCGCCGATCATTTTCACCCCGCGCGCATGCGCCTGATGATAGGGCTTGGCGCCCTTGAAACCGGGCAGGAAACTGTGATGGATATTGATGCAGCGTCCCGACAGGAAGGCGGCAAAATCATCCGACAATATCTGCATATAGCGCGCCAGCACCACCAGCTCGGCGCCGCTCTCCTCCACCAGCGCCTTGATCGCCGCTTCCTGCGCAGCCTTGGTTTCGGCGGTAATCGGAAAATGATGCCAGGGAATATCGCCCGCCAGCGACGGTTTCGACCGGTCTTGCGGATGGTTGGATGCGATCGCGACAACCTCCATCTTCAATTCGCCGACGCGCACCTTGTAGAGCAGGTCTTCAAGACAATGGTCGAATTTGGAGACCAGCAGCAGCACCTTGCGCGGCGTGGTTGCACAGCGGACCTGCCATTGCATCGACAGCCGCCCGGCAATTGGCGCAAAAGCCTTTGTCAGCGCCGCTTCACCGGGCGCGCCCGGCAGCGCCTCGAACACGACGCGCATGAAGAATTGCGCATCCTCACGATCATTGAACTGCTGCGATTCCAGGATGTTGCAGCTGTGGTTCGCCAGAAAGCCGGATACCGCCGCCACCAGCCCCGGTGCATCCGGGCAGGACAGGGTGAGGGTATAGCGGGTCGCCATCGGGTCGCGCTCAGATGATGCCGACAGCTTTCCCGGCACGGGCAAAGCGGCCGAGGATGTCCTGCACCTGTTCGGCGCTATGTTCGGCACAAAGCGAGCAGCGCAGCAGCGTCATCCCCGCAGGCGTTGCAGGCGGGCGGGCGAGGTTGACATACAGCCCCTCGTTGAGCAGCGCCTCCCACATCATCGCGCCGCGCTCCAGATCGGGCATGATCACCGCGATGATCGCCGATTGCGGTTCGTCGGTGCCGAGCCGGAAGCCCAGATCGCGCAGCCCCTTGTGCAATGTCTTCGAATTTTCCCACAGATGCGCGCGCTTGTTGCCGCCGTGCATCAGCTTGCGCACCGAGGCCGCGCTCGACGCCATCACGCTCGGCGGAAGCGCTGCGGTAAAGACATAGGGGCGGCAGACGAGCCGCAATATCTCGAACTTGGGATGGTTCGACACGCAGAAGCCGCCGACGGTGCCGACGCTCTTTGAAAAGGTGCCGATGATGAAATCGACATCGTCGATGCAGCCCTGTTCTTCGGCGACGCCCCGGCCATGCTGCCCGATAAAGCCCATCGAATGCGCCTCGTCGACCAGCACCATCGCGCCCGCCTCCTTCGAAATGCGCACCATTTCCTTCAGCGGCGCGACATCGCCGAGCATCGAATAGACGCCTTCGAGCACGACCAGCTTGCCGGCATCGGCGGGCAGGCGTTTCAGCCGCTTTTCCAGCGCCTCTATGTCATTGTGGCGGAAGGGTACGATCTCGGCATCGCCCATCTTGCAGCCATCATAGATCGAGGCATGGCTGTCTATATCGAGGATGATATAGTCGCCCTTGCCCGCGATCGTGCTGATAATGCCCAGATTGGCCTGATAGCCGGTCGAAAAGACCATCGCATGGTCCATATCGTAAAATTCGCGCAGCGCCGCCTCGACATCCTTGTGCGGATCGAAGGTGCCGTTCAACACGCGGCTGCCGGTTGTGCCCGCGCCGAAATCGTCAAACGCCTGCTTGCCCGCCGCGATGACATCCGCGTCGAAGGTCATACCCATATAATTATAGGTGCCGAGCAGGATCGTTTCGCGCCCGTTGCAGATCGCGACGGTGGGCGAGAGCACCTTTTCCATCACCAGATTGAACGGGTCGGTCAGGCCGGTTTCGAGCAGCGCGCGGCGCTGTTCGATCAGCGTATCAAATTTGGAGAAAAGATCAGTCATTACCGGCTGCCTCAATCTTTTTGTCATTTCCGCGAAAGCGGGAATCCATGGTCGGAACTTCAGGTTTGAACCGGGGGCCGGGCCATGGACCCCCGATCAAGTCAAGGGTGACAATGGTTGGCCTCTTACTCGCTTGTTAACTTCAAAACCGCATCGACCAGCTGCCCGACATTTTCGATCTCGGCCTGCATGTTCATGGTGATCACGATATCGAAGCTGTCCTCGACCTCGGCGACGAAATCCATCACCGTCAGGCTGTCCCATTCGAGATCGCCGGCAAAAGTCGTGGCATCGCTCAGGTCGACGCCCTTTTTGTTGAACGGCTCGATCAACGCCTTGAGCTTGTCGAACATTTCACTGCGGTCGGTCATATATCGTCCCTAACTATAATCTGTTGCGCCCTTGCCAGCCGAATGAGGCGGTAAAAGGGCGATTTCTGGCCCCCGTCCGATAACCGGCCTCTATAGCCATCCTTCGGCCTTGTACCAGCGGGCGGTTGCCTTCAAGCCTTCTAAAGTGCCGATTTGTGGCTGCCACAGCGCGGCGGGCGGCGCGGCGGCGCGGTCGATAACCCAGTCGGGATGGCTCATATAGCTGGCGCGGTCGGGGGTCAGCCTGGCGTTGCTACCCCGCACCAGCCTGTCCCCCCAGGCGGCGGCGAACAGCAGCGGCCGGGGGGCAGCGATGGTGACGATCCGGCGACCCAGCGCCCATCCGATCGCGCGGGCGAAACGGCCATGTTCCCACCCGCCCGGTTCGCCGTCATCGGCCTCAAAGGTCCGCGCGGTCGCATCCTCGTGCACCGGAAGCAGCGCGACCAGCAGCCGCGCCAGATCGCCGACATGGATCCACGACCCCCTGCCCGAGGGCGGCAGCAGGCAAAACCCCTTGGCGGCCATTTTGAACATCTCAAGCACATCGGTGTCGCCGGGGCCATAGACGCCAGGCGGGCGCAATATGGTCCAGTCGAGCAGGCTGGTTGCCACCAGCTTTTCGGCCATCGCCTTGCTGGCGCCATAATGCGAGAGCTGCGGCGCGCGCGCCGCCAGCGAGGAAACATGGACGAAGCGGCTGATGCCCTGTGCCTTGGCCGCCTGCAAAAGATTGGCGGTGCCGGTAACATTTCCAGCCTCGAAACCCGCCGCATCGGCGGCGTTGACCACGCCTGCAATGTGCAGAACCGCATCGGCGCCTTCGCACAGCCGCCCAAGGCTTTCAGGCTGGTCGAGCGCGCCGTCGACCCATAGGACACCCGGCTTTGGCTGCTGGCTGCGGCGGGTGAGCGCCCGTACCTGCCAGCCTGCGCCAAGCAGCAGGTCGAGCGTCGCGCCGCCTACAAATCCGGTTGCCCCCGTAAGTGCGACCGTCTTCAGAGCAGCACCATCTGATCCCGGTGGACCAGCACCTGACGGGGGACCGCGCCCAATATGGCCTCCAGCTCGCCCGAACGCTTGCCACATATCCGGGCCGCATCGGCAGCATCATATTCGGAAAGCCCGCGCGCCAGCGTTTCGCCCTCTGCAGTGACGATGTCGATCACATCGCCGCGCCGGAACTCGCCGCGCACGCCGGTGGCCCCGGCAGGCAACAGGCTTGCCCCGCCGCGCAGCGCCCTGGCTGCACCGGCATCGACGCCGATGCTGCCCTTGACCGACAGCCGCCCGCCAATCCAGCTTTTGCGCGCATTGCCGCCTTCGCGGGGGCAGAACCATGTGAAGGGTGCGCCAGCATCGAGCGCGGCAAGCGGGTGATCGCGCAGCCCCGAGGCGATGGCGAGGCCGATCCCTGCGCGCGTGGCAATATCGGCGGCATCAAGTTTGGACGCCATCCCGCCCGAGCCCATGCCCGACGCCGAATCGCCCGTCACCATGATGCGGACATGGCCGTCGACCCTCGCGACTTCGGGCACCAGTTGCGCCTGCGGATCTCTGGGATCGCGATCGTACAGGCCATCGACGTCGGACAGCAGGACCACGCCCTGCGCGCTCGCCGCCTGCGCAACGCGCGCCGCCAGCCGGTCATTATCGCCGAAGCGGATTTCTTCGGTCGCAACGCTGTCATTTTCGTTGATCACCGGCACCGCGCCCGCACCAAGCAGGCGGTCGAGCGTTGCGGTGATGTTGAGATAGCGGCGGCGATCCTCGAGATCGTCGAGCGTCACCAGCATCTGCGCGGCGGTCAACCCCTGCGCGGCGAGCAGTTCCGACCAGATCCCCGAGAGCAGGATTTGCCCGACCGAAGCCGAGGCCTGCGCATCGGCCAGGCTGGCCCGCCCGCCCTTGTCGAACCCCAGCCGCCGCGCGCCGAGCGCGATCGCACCCGAACTGACCACCACGATCTTCTGCCCCGCCCGGCGGCGGTCGGCGATATCGGCGACAAGCGTTTCGAGCCAGTTGCGACGGACCGCGCCATCGGCCTCGACCAGCAGCGACGATCCGACCTTCACCACCAGCAGCGGGCATGTCGGCAAGGTCAGATGGGTGACCATTCGCCTTCCTCATTATCGCCATTGGAGGTTTCGACGCTGCTCTTGTCGGGCAGCGCCGCAATCACGCGGTCGAGAACCTTGTCGACTCCCTGCCCGGTCGCGCCCGAAATGGCGATCACTTCCTGCGCGCCCGCAGCCTCGAGTTGCGCCGATATGTCGGCCATCAGTTCCTCGTCGAGCAGATCGCCCTTGTTGAGCGCGACGATCTGCGGCTTGCCTTCAAGGCCCGCGCCATAGGCGGCGAGTTCGTCGCACACGGTGTGCCAGGCCGCGACCGGATCGTCGCCGGTGGCGTCGATCAGATGGATGAGTATCTGGCAGCGTTCGATATGTCCGAGGAAGCGATCGCCCACGCCCGCGCCTTCGGCGGCCCCGGCGATCAGCCCCGGAATGTCGGCAAGGACGAATTCGCGCCCCTTGTGGCTGACGACACCCAGTTGCGGGCGCAGCGTGGTGAAGGCATAGGCCCCGACCTTCGCCTTGGCGTTGGTCACCTGGTTGATGAAGGTCGATTTGCCTGCATTGGGCAGGCCGACCAGTCCGGCATCGGCGAGCAGTTTCAGCCGCAGCCAGACCCACATTTCCTCGCCATCCTCCCCCGGCTGGTGCTGGCGCGGGGCGCGGTTGGTGCTGGTCTTGTAGCTGGCATTGCCGCGCCCGCCCATTCCGCCCTTGAGGAAGGTGATGCGCTGCCCGACCCGCGTCAGATCGGCGAGCAGGCTGCGGTCGTCGTCATCGGCAAGGATTTGCGTTCCGACCGGAACCTTGATCACCAGATCCTCGCCGCCCGCGCCATAACGATCCCGCCCGGCACCGCCGCCGCCGCGCGGGGCCTTGAAATGCTGGGTATAGCGGAAATCGATCAGCGTGTTGAGGCCGGCGACGGCTTCAAAAATAATGTCGCCGCCCCGCCCGCCATTACCGCCGTCAGGGCCGCCATATTCGATATATTTTTCGCGGCGAAAGCTGACAGCCCCGGGGCCACCGGCGCCCGAGCGGATATAGATTTTCGCCTGATCGAGGAAATGCATGAGCGGCCCTTAGGCGAGAGCGGCCGCTTTTACCAGTGCAAGCCTATCGCGGGCGAACTTCGGTGCCCAATCCCGCCGTGATGAACAGCGCCGTCGCCTCGCTGTCCACATCGGCGGTATGCCAGACACCGGGCGGGTTGATCGCATATTCACCCGGGCCGATTGTGACCGATACGGTCGCGCCGTCCGGAAATTCCTGATGCAGCGTCAGCTGCCCCGATATGCAGACCACCACCTCATCGCCCAGCGGGTGCATTTCCCAGCTGTCCCAGCTTTCGGTGAAGCGGTGCATGCTGACCAGCCGCCCTTCGGCACCGTCGCCGCCATGCCGTTCGCCATAGCCGCCATACCAGTCCATCCCGCCAGTCATCGCGGGTTGGGGCACAGCTGTCGCACCCAGGCCGAGATGAAGAGGAAAGGTTGCGAGATTGCGTTTCGTCATCTGCCCGTCCTCCCGCTTATGTTGGCCGCACAGCCGTGAGTCACATGATGAAGGCGTTCAGCTTGTTGCCATCGGGATCGCGGAAATAGCCCGCATAAAAGCCTTCATCGCCGCGCGGTCCCGGAGGGCCTTCGCAGGTGCCGCCATGGGCGAGCGCGATGTCGTAGAGCCGGTGAACCTGCTCCTTGTCCTTCGCCTCCAGCGCCACCATGACGCCATTGCCGACGCTTGCGGGATTGCCGTCAAACGGCTTGGTCAGGCCGATGCCTGCGGCTCCGCCGGGCTTGCCCCAGGCGATGAAACCGTCAAATTCCATCATCCGCGGGGTATCGAGTTCCGCCGCAATGGCGTCATAAAATCTGGCGGCACGGGCAAGGTCGTTGGTGCCCAGGGTCACATAGCCGATCATCGAATCATCTCCTCCGGAAAGGATAGAACATTACTAGAACATTGTTGAGAGTCAAGCGTCGGGAGTTTTGGTTTCGCGCAGAGACGCAGAGTTTCGCAGAGGCCGCAGAGGATTATGTCCGAGCCGAAGGCTCATCCATATGCTTGGGCTTTAATTTCAGTCACATAGACAATTTGAGTGCGGCTTCGCCGCAAACGCTGCTTCTCTGCGGCCTCTGCGCAACTCTGCGCCTCTGCGCGAAACCCCTATTCTATTCCGGCTTCGGCCATTCCCCGGCTGCGACCAGCTTGTCGATGGTGCGCGTGGCGAAATCGCCCGCATCATGCCGTTCGGGCAGGCAGGTCGTTGGATCGCCCATCACGCGATTGACCATCCGGCCGCGCTGCGCCGCCGGGCGCGCCGCGATCTGTTTGGTCCAGCGCTGGACATGCGTGTAGCTGCCGACATCGAGGAACTCGCCCGCCTCGTAAATCAGCCCCATCGCCAGCGCCCCGTACCAGGGCCAGATCGCGATATCGGCAATCGAATATTCGTCGCCCGCCATATATTCGCGCTCCGCCAGATTGCGGTCGAGCACGTCCATCTGCCGTTTCACCTCCATCGCGAAACGATCGATGCAATATTCGATCTTGAACGGCGCATAGGCGTAGAAATGGCCGAAACCGCCGCCGAGATAGGGCGCACTGCCCATCTGCCAGAACAGCCAGCTCAGCGCCTCGGTGCGCTTTGCCGGGTCGGTCGGCAGAAAGGCCCCGAATTTTTCGGCAAGATAGAGCAGGATCGCACCCGATTCGAACACGCGCTGCGGCACCGCGCCCGAACGGTCGACCAGTGCGGGGATCTTCGAATTGGGGTTCGCGCCGACAAAGCCCGATCCGAACTGGTCGCCGCTGCCGATGTTGATCAGCCAGGCATCATATTCGGCCCCGCCATGCCCTGCCGCGAGCAGTTCTTCCAGCAGCACCGTCACCTTCACCCCATTGGGGGTACCGAGCGAATAGAGCTGCAGCGGGTGCTTGCCGATGGGCAGTTCCTTGTCGTGCGTCGGCCCCGCGACCGGCCGGTTGATATTGGCGAAACGCCCGCCGCTTTCGCTATTCCATTCCCACTTTTTCGGCGGGACAAATTCGGACAAGGTCTGGTTCGGCGTTTCAGGCATCGGGTGCTCCTCGATTGGGTTGTTCTTTGCAACCGGTATAACGCGCGGAAGGGGTTTGGGTAGGGGGGATTGCAATCGCGCGGTCGCGTGTTATAACAGTCGTATGAACATGAGCTCCAAAATCTCGAAGCACGGGAATTCCGCTGCCATTCCGCTGTCGAAGGAGATGCTCGCCAAGCTGCGTCTCGGCCTGGGCGATCGCGTTTACTTCACCGAAACACCCACCGGCTTCCATATTTCCGCCGCAGACCCAGAGTTTGAGGCGAAGATGGAGGCAGCCGAAGCCATTATGCGCGAAGACCGCGAAATCCTGCGCGTCTTGGCGAAATGAGCGCGAAAAAGCGGGTTGAGCCCAAATGGCTCGACGCCCGCGATGCCAACGCCATTCACGACCGGCAGCTGGCCGAGCATGGTGGCGGAATCGGGGTGCGCGACGCGGGTTTGCTTGATTCTGCCTTGGCGCGGCCAGTCAATCGCTGGAACTATGGCGAGGACGATCCGGCGGCTCTGGCCGCTGCTTATGCCTTCGGCGTCGCGCGCAACCACCCCTTTATCGACGGCAACAAGCGGACGGCGTGGGTGCTCGCCCGCCTTTTTCTTGCGATCAACGGACATCAGGTTCAATTTGAGGCAGTCGATGCGATCCGGATGATGCTGGCGCTGGCGGCAGGCGAGTTGGAAGAGGATGCCGTCGCAGCATGGTTTAGGCAGCATCTGGCCGACGCCTGAACCGGCAGGGACGTAGCGCGCCTATCCCCGCCCCAAAGGCGCACACGCCTCCTCCAGCCACGCTTTTGCATCGCCCTCCAGCTGCGGCCCGACAATTTCGAGTACGCGGGCGTGATAGTCATCCCACCAGCGCAGTTCGTCGCGGGTCAGCAGGCTGGTGTCGACCAGCGCCTTGTCGATCGGCGCCCAGGTAAGGGTTTCGAAGCCGTAATAGGTGCCTTCGGCGCCCTCGATCTGCCGTTCTTCGACCAGCACCAGATTTTCGATGCGGATGCCATAGGCACCGGTCTTGTAATACCCCGGCTCGTTCGAAAGGAACATGCCGGGAAGGAGAACCTCGCCGGTTCCGGCCTGCCCGCCCGCCGATTTGGCGATGCGTTGCGGGCCTTCATGGACCGAAAGAAACGCGCCGACGCCGTGCCCGGTGCCATGCGCATAATCGACGCCCGCAGCCCACAGATATTGGCGGGCGAGCACGTCGAGCTGGCTGCCCGCCGTGCCTTCGGGAAAGACCGCGCGGGCAAGCGCGATATGGCCCTTCAGCACGCGGGTGTTGCGGTCCTTCATCTCGGCGGTGGGTTCACCGGGGCCGACCCAAACGGTACGGGTGACATCGGTGGTGCCATCAAGATACTGCCCGCCGCTGTCGACCAGATAGATGCTGCCAGGGGCGATGCCGAGGTTCGACTGCTCATCCACGCGGTAATGCGGAAGGGCTGCATGCGGGCCCGCAGCGGAGATGGTGTCGAAGCTCAGGTCGCGCAGCTTGCCGGTCGCCTCGCGGAAGCTCTGTAGCCTGGCCGCCGCGCTCAGCTCGGTCACGCCCCCCTTGGGCGCCTCGACGCTGAGCCAGTGGAGGAAGCGGGTGAGCGCCGCGCCGTCGCGTGCCTGCGCCGCCCGGTGCCCCGCCTGTTCGACCGGGTTTTTCTGCGCCCGCGGGATGACGGTGGGATCGCGCAGCTGCACGACCTCCGCCCCGCCCGCCGCCAGCCTGTCGAATATCGCCGCGACCGCGCGTTCGGGATCGACCGCAATCCGCTTGCCCTGCATCGCCGACAGCGCCGGGGCAAAGGCGGTGCGCGGGTGCAACCGCACGGCATTCCCCAGAAATGCGCGCACCTCGTCGGTTATCTTGTCGGGATCGACATAGAAATCGGCGGTGCCATCGCCGTTGATCACCGCGAAGGAAAGCGCGACCGGGGTGCGCGACACATCCGAGCCGCGAATGTTGAACGCCCAGGCGACGCTATCGAGTGCGGAAAGGATCGCGCCGTCGAGCTTGCGCTCCGCCAGCCAGTCGGCAATCGCCGCGCGCTTTTCGGCGCTGCCCTGCCCGCTATATTCCTCACCCAGAACGATCAGCTTGGCCGCCGAAGGATCGGGGCGGCCCGCCCACACCTTGTCGATCGGATTGTCACCGACCGCGACCAGTTCGGCCCCGACCGAGGCGAGCGCCTTTGCCGCGGCGTCGGCCCAGCCCTTGCTATGCACCCAGGGGTCATAACCGATCCGCGCGCCCTGCTTCGCATTGTCCTTCAGCCAGTCGGCGACGCTGGTTTGCGGCACCTGGCAATATTGCCAGAGCTTGCCATCGACCTGCTCGCGCACCTGGATGGTATAGCGGCCGTCGACGAAGATCGCCGCCTCCTCCGGCAGCACCGCCGCCGTCCCCGCCGATCCGCCAAAGCCCGTCAGCCACGCCAGCCGCTGCGCATATTCGCCGATATATTCGCTCATATGCTCGTCGCAGATCGGCACGACGAAACCGTCGAGCCGGTCGGTCTTCAGCTGTTCGCGCAGCGCGGAAAGGCGGGCTTCATAGGTGGACATGGCTACTTCCTGAATCTAATTGTCCTCCCCATATAGAGAGGACAGCGCGCATATGAAACCGCTCCTGAAAATCGGAACCCCGATTGCCCTTTGCCTCAGCGCCGCACCGGCACTGGCCGACGATACACAGAAAGACAGCATGACCGCCCAACGAGAAAACCCGCACCCCGAAACCGCCATCCAGCCCCCTATGGCCGAAAAGCGCCCGCATAGCTTCACCGCCCACGGTGTCACGATCAGCGACGACTATCACTGGCTGCGCGATCCCGGCTATCCGAAGGTCGGGAACAAGGAAATTCTCGCGCATCTGGAGGCCGAGAATGCCTGGTTCGAGGCGCAGATGAAGCCGCAGGCGGCGCTGACCGAAACGATCTTTCAGGAGATGAAGGGGCGGATCAAGGAGGATGACAGCAGCGTTCCGCAAAAGGATGGCGCCTGGATCTACTGGTCGAAATTCGACGAGGGCGCCCAATATCGCAAGCATTACCGCAAGCCGGTTGCGGGCGGTGCCGACCAGCTCATCCTCGATGAAAATGCGCTGGCCGAGGGCAAGGACTATTTCCGGCTGGGCGCGGCAGAGATCAGCCCCGACGGCAAACTGCTCGCTTATGCCTATGACGACAACGGCTCCGAACGCTTCGACCTGCATGTCCGCAACCTCGAAACCGGTGCGGAGCTGGCCGACATCATCCCCGGCACGCTCTCCGGCATCGTCTGGACGAAGGACAGCAAAGGCCTTGTCTATGGTCTGGCCAACGAGAACTGGCGCACCGACAATGCCCATTATCACCGGCTGGGCGACGACCCCAAAAAGGCGAAGCTGCTCTACAAGGAAGCCGATATCGGCTTTGGCGTCGGCGTCGGACTGACCGCGCAGGAAGACTGGATCGTCATCGCCACCGGCGACAATGTGACCAGCGAAGTGCGGCTCGTCCCCGCCGACAATCCGGCAGCCGAACCGATCCTTATATCCCCGCGCAAGACGGGGCGGCAGTATAGCGTCGATGTCCGCGACGGGACGCTCTACATCCTGACCAATGATACCCACGTCAATTTCCGTATCGCCACCGCCAGCCTGAGCAACCCAAGCGAATGGAAAACGCTGATCGCCGGATCGGACCGGCACTATCTGACCGGGCTGTCGCTGTTCAAGGATTTCTTCGTCACTGAAGGGCGGATCGACGGGCTCGATCAGGTCGAGGTGCGCCGGTACGATCAACCCGCCAAGGCTGAAACGATCCGCTTTCCCGAGGCAAGCTATGTCGCAGGGCTTGGCGACAATCCCGAATATGACGTGCAAAAGCTGCGCCTCGATTATGAATCGATGGTCACGCCGGATACGGTGTTCGATTATGAGGTCGCGACGGGCACATTCGAAACGCTGAAGGTGCAGGAAATCCCTTCGGGTTATGACGCCAGCCAATATGCGACCGAGCGGGTGACGATCACCGCGCGCGATGGTGCCAGGGTGCCGGTATCGATCCTCTACAAAAAGGGTTTCAAAAAGGATGGCAGCCAGCCGCTCCATCTCTATGCCTATGGCGCTTATGGCTATGCGATGCCGCCGGGGTTCAGCGCCAACCGGCTGTCGATGGTCGACCGCGGCTTTGCCTATGCCATCGCGCATATCCGCGGCGGCGACGATCTCGGCTATCAATGGTATCTCGACGGCAAGCTGATGAAGCGCACCAATACGTTCAACGATTTTGTCGATGCCGGGCGCGCGCTGATCGAGATGGGCTATACCTCGAACGGCAAGCTGACCGCGAGCGGGGGCAGCGCGGGCGGCGAGCTGATGGGCGCAGTGGTCAACCAGGCACCCGAGCTGTTCGGCGCGGTCGTCGCCCATGTCGCCTTTGTCGATGTGCTCAACACCATGCTCGACAAGGATCTGCCGCTGACCCCGGGTGAATGGCCCGAATGGGGCAATCCGATTCTGGACAAGGCGGCGTTCGATTATATCCGCAGCTATAGCCCTTATGACAATGTCACGGCCAAGGCCTATCCGCCGATGCTGTGGACCGCCGGCCTCAACGACCCGCGCGTCACCTATTGGGAACCCGCCAAGATGGTCGCCAAACTGCGCGCGATGAAGACCGACGACAATGTGCTGCTCTTGAAAACCAATATGGGTGCTGGGCATGGCGGCAAATCGGGCCGGTTCGAACGGCTGCACGAAAATGCCGAGGAAGCGGCGTTTCTGATTTGGCAGTTGGGGTTGGGGGCGAAATGACGCAAGTGCTGACCTTCGGACTACTGCTTGAAGCTGCAGGTCTGCACTGCTCCGAGGTCAGGTTGCTCCGCCATCAGGACAGGAGATATCCGGGTCATGCCTCCCCCTATGTCATGTGGAGAGATGATCGTCGTCGATTTGAGGCGTACCAACAGACTCAGTCCTTCGCTAACGCGGCTGTTCTGGACGCTCCATATTGGGCTTCATTTGTCGGTCTTCCCGATAGAGAAACATTATTTGTGGGTTTGTATCGAGTAAGCAATGTAGCGCCGCTTCCGGACGATCGCCGCCATCCCGTGGATGGCAGCCTTGAAGCGGCAGGCAGTTGCAACTTTTACAGGCTGGAATTGTCGGAATCCTTGATCGAGTTTAGCGGCCGTTTGCTGATTGATTGGGGGGCCGGATACCGCAGCTGGATTCAGCGGGCCGATCGGCGGCCAAAGGCAATCGTCGAGCTTAGAAAGGAATTCAGCGAACCGGAGTTTCCGGGCTTTTCTTCCTTTCTATGCCGCCTGTCAGAGATCGACTCAATGCCAAGAGGGTGGTTGTCTGCTCTGAGTTCAACTCGCGGGGTTTACCTGCTCACATGCCCCAGGACCAGGGAACAGTATGTTGGGTCTGCAGCCGGTTCTGTCGGCTTCATTGGGCGTTGGCGCGATTATGCTTTGACCGGACACGGCGGCAACATCGCCTTGAGAAGTCGGGATGCCAGTGACTATCAGATTTCCATTTTGGAAACAGTGGGTTCCGGCGCGACCGAGACTGACATTCTGCAACTCGAGGCATTGTGGAAGACCAAACTCCAAAGTCGCGAAATGGGTCTAAATCGCAACTAGTGTGTAAATAGATACACATTGATTGACAAGTAGGTCGGCCATGGCTACCCATCAAAAATGGAACGCGACAGCAGGCGGATCGTCAAACGGCTTCTGGCCGAGGGCTTTGAGCGGGTCGCGGTAAAGGGATCGCATCACAAATTCCGCAAAGGCGCTGTGGTGGTTGTGGTGCCGCATCCCAAAAAGGATTTGCCGCTCGGTACAGCGCGCAGCATAGCGCGAATGGCTGGCTGGCTCGACAAGGAAGAAGGACAATGATCGTCTATCACGCCGTGGTGCACAAGGACGAAGACAGCGCATGGGGGGTGCAATTCCCCGACCTGCCCGGATGCTTTTCGGCGGCGGACAAGCTTGACGATGTGCTCGCCAATGCCAGTGAAGCGGTGGGGCTGTATCTCGAAGGAGAGAAAGCCCCCAAGCCTTCGCCCATCGGCAAGATCCGCGCAATGGCAGCGGACGACCTCGCCGAAGGGGCATTTCTGCTGGCCGTGCCCTATCTCACATCAAACAGTCGGCCGACGCGGGTGAATATCTCGCTGGAGCGCGGAATGCTCGATGCGATCGATACTGCAGCCGCAAGCCGCAAGCTTACCCGCAGCGCCTTTCTGGCAGAAGCTGCGCGCAATGAAATTGAGGGGCGGCATTGACCCCCTTCACCCTCCAATTCACCGCCACCGCCGCCGACATCGACGAGCTGGGCCATGTCAACAATGCCGTCTGGGTGCGGTGGATTCAGGATATGGCGACCGCGCATTGGAACGCCACCGCCGCGCCCGAACATATTGCCGCCTATATCTGGGTCGTGACCCGGCACGAGATCGACTATCGCGGCAATGTGGCGCTGGGGGAGAGGGTGACGGCAAGAACATGGATCGAAAAACCGCCCAGGGGCGCGCAGTTCGACCGGCGGGTCGAATTTGTGAATGCAGGCGGTAAAGTCATCGTCAGCGCGAACACCACATGGGCGCTGCTCGACCGGGCCTCGGGGCGGCTGATGCGCGTACCGGCAGAGGTGGCCGCACCGTTTCTGCCCTAGAGCCTGTCCTGCTTAGTTGGAGGCATCGTCATCGCGTCAGGAAAGCCGCTGGATAGGACAGGCTCTAGCCTATTTCTTTTCCAGCTTTTCCCTGAGCGCGGCGAGCGCGCCGAAAGGCCCCGCCTCGCCTTCCTCCTTGACGCCTGCGGCCTTCAGCGCGGCGTCGGCATCGGGGCTGCGCGGAAAGGGATCGAGCGCGAGCGCGAAGCTTTCGGCCACGGCTTCGCCCAGATCGATCGCGCGGCCATCGTGGAACAGCGTGTCGCAATCATCGGCGTCGAGTTCGACCTCGGCGTCGGCGGCATCGGCGGCATCGGCGGCATCATGGCCCGCTTCGGCGACAAAACGGATGCGGAAATCTTCCTCGATCCGCGCGGGCACCGGCTCCCCGCTCGCCACACAGGCCTGCTGCGCCTCGCCGCGCAACCGGCCCTCGACCAGATAGCCCGCACCGTCGGGGTGCAGCGTCACATCGGCCTCGAGCCGGTCGAGCGCAAGCAGCCCGAAACGGCGGGCGAGCGCGGCCCGTTCGCCTGCGTCGGCAACCAGGTGACGCGGCCGGGTTGCCGCACCGATTTCCGATAGCGGAACGGCGCGGCTGAATTCGGGGGTGGCAGGCGCGTTCACCATTTGCATCCTCCGGCAACCAGGGTTGAGGCATCACATAGCGCAAGCTGCGCCGAAAGCCCTCGCAGTCCCGCCACGACATGGTCGATCTGTTCGGCCGCCGGATTTGCATCGGCATAAAGATTGCGCCTGATCGCCGCCGCCAGCATGCCGTTATCGGTTCCGTCCGCCAAAGCCTCCCGATACGCGCCCAGCCTGCCGCCAAAGGCGCCCATCAGCCGGCCGACCCGTTTGCCGACCACCATGTCGCCCACGCCGAATTCGCGCAGTTGTGCGTCCATATCGTCGACGAATATTTCGGTGAGGAAGGCCATGGCGGCGGCCTGGGACGGATCCGATTCGAGCCGGATCAGGGTAAGCGCGAGCAGCGCCGAGACCATTTCGAAGCGCCCATCGATGGAATCGGGAACGCCGCCTTGCAGATACCAGTGCGGCTGGCGCGCATGGGCGACGACCTGCTGGTAAAGCGGGCGCAGCGCCTCGCGCGGGTCGGGCTGGCCGGGGCCGAACAGGCGGCGTAGTAACGACACGGTGACTTGATAACTCCCGATCTGGCGGCGGCGCAATCATGCTCATCCGCGGTTCATTTCGCGATGGATATTGCCATTGCCGCCCAAGGATGCAATGGCAATGCCGTTTCCAGTCAATAAAGGCCCCAACATGCCGAAGACCCCGATTTCAACCGCCCTGAAACTTGCCGCACTCGCAGGGACGGCGCTTTTGGTGCAGGGCTGCACCCAGTTTCGCGGGCATCAGGGCTATATCGGCGACAGCACGTTGATTTCCTCGGTGCAGGCCGGCGTCGACAACAAGGAGTCGGTGCAGGGCACGCTGGGCCGCCCGACCTTCACCGGGCAGTTCGGCGGTAATGACTGGTATTATTTTGCACGCGACACCAAACAGCTCGCCTTCCGCAACCCGCGCCCTACGGCGCAAACCATCCTGCATATCCAGTTCGACAATGCGGGCAATGTTGTCGCGGTGAACCAGAGGGGCATGGAAAATATCGTCCAGCTGAGCCCCGAGGGCGACAAGACGCCCACGCTTGGCCGCAACACCAGCTTCTTTGAAGAACTGTTCGGCAATATCGGTGCGGTCGGCGCACCCGGCGCCGGAACCGGTCAGGGCAGCTCGGGCGGCCGCCCCTGATCGATCGCGCCTATTGCGCCACCCCTGCCGATGCCAGCACCGCGAGCGCGACGATTTCCGACGCGCTCGACGACATGGTCGCGATCTGCACCGGCTTTTCCATTCCCACCAGCATCGGGCCGATCACCTGATCGCCGCCCAGCTCGCGCAGCAGCTTTGCCGACAGGTTCGCCGATTGCAGCCCGGGCATGACCAGCACATTGGCCGGGCCTGACAGGCGGCAGAAGGGGTAATTGGCCATCAGCGCCGGGTTGAGCGCGACATCGGGTGCCATTTCGCCCTCATATTCGAACGCCACCTTGCGCTGGTCGAGGATCGCCACCGCCTCGCGGATATTGCCAAGCCAGTTGCCCGCCGGATTGCCAAAGGTCGAATAGGAAAGGAAGGCAACGCGCGGCGTGTGCCCCATGCGGCGCGCGACCTGCGCGGTCTGTTCGGCGATATAGGCCAGTTCTTCCGAACTCGGCCGTTCGTTGACCGTGGTGTCGGACATGAACACGGTATGCGACTTGCCGACCAGCACATGGATGCCAAAGGGGATTTCGCCCTTTTTCGGATCGAGCACGCGGCGCAGTTCGCGCATCGTCTGCGCAAAGGTGCGGGTGATGCCGGTGATCATTGCATCGCCCTGATCCATGGCGAGCATCAGCGATCCGAAGATGTTGCGGTCGCGATTGACCATGCGCTGCACGTCGCGCCGCAAATAGCCGCGGCGCTGCAACCGCGTATAAAGCCGGTCGACCATCGCGGGGACGAGCGGGCTCGATACGCTGTTGTGGATTTCATAGCTTTCGGGATTGGCAACCCCCATCGCCTGCAATTTGGACAGCACCGTCGCATCGCGCCCGACGAGCACCGGCGTGCCATAGCCATCCTGCCGGAACTGCACTGCGGCGCGCAGAACGACATCCTCTTCAGCCTCGGCAAAGATCACCCTTTTGGGCTTGGCGCGCGCGGCTTCATAGACCTGCGCCATCACCGATGTGGTCGGATTCTGCCGTGCGCGCAGCGAGGCGCGATAGGCGTCCATATCGGCAATCGGTTTCTGCGCGACGCCACTGTCCATCGCCGCCTTGGCAACCGCCGAGGAAACAAGCTCGATCAGCCGCGGATCGAAAGGCGCGGGAATGATATAGTCGCGGCCAAAGCTTTGCGCGTTGCCGCCATAGGCCGCCGCCACATCCTCATGCACCGTTTCGCGCGCCAGTTCGGCTATCGCATTGGCGGCGGCGATCTTCATCTCTTCGTTGATCGTCGTCGCGCGCACGTCGAGCGCGCCGCGGAAAATGAAGGGGAAGCCGAGGACATTATTGACCTGGTTGGGATAATCCGATCGGCCGGTGGCGACGATCGCGTCGGGCCGCGCCTCCAGCGCATCGGGCGGGGAGATTTCGGGATCGGGATTGGCCATGGCAAAGATGATGGGCTGATCGGCCATCGATTTGACCATTTCCTTCGACACCGCATTGGCCGCCGAAAGCCCGAGAAACACATCCGCACCCTTGATCGCCTCGGCCAGCGTGCGCGCCTCGGTGGGGACGGCGTGGGCCGATTTCCACTGGTCCATGCCCTCGGTGCGGCCCTGCCAGATCACGCCCTTGCGGTCGCACATGATGACATTGCCGTGCGGCACGCCCATCGCCTTGATCAGTTCGGTGCAGGCGATCGCGGCCGCGCCCGCGCCGTTGCAGACAACCTTGATATCCTTCAGCTCGCGCCCGGTCAGCAGGCAGGCGTTGATCAGCCCGGCGGCGGAGATGATCGCGGTGCCGTGCTGGTCGTCATGGAAAACCGGAATGTTCATCCGCTCGCGCAGCGTCTGTTCGATCACGAAGCAGTCGGGCGCGGCGATATCTTCCAGATTGATGCCGCCAAAGCTCGGCTCGAGCAGTTCGACAGCATCTATGAAGCGCTGGGCATCCTCGGTCTTCACCTCGATATCGATCGAGTCGACATCGGCGAAGCGTTTGAAGAGCACCGCCTTGCCCTCCATCACCGGTTTCGAGGCGAGCGCGCCCAGATTGCCCATGCCGAGGATCGCGGTGCCGTTTGAAATCACCGCAACCAGATTGCCCTTGGCGGTATAATCATAGGCAGTCGCGGGGTCATCGGCGATCGCCTGCACCGGCACCGCGACACCCGGCGAATAGGCAAGGCTCAAATCGCGCTGCGTCGCCATCGGCTTGGTCGCGACTATCTCTATCTTTCCGGGGCGTCCCTGTGCGTGGAATTGCAGTGCTTCGCGGGCGGTGAATGGGACGTCGCTTTCGCTCATATAATCGCTTGCCTTGGTTTTCTTCTGATACGTGCCCGCCCTAGCGGCAATGTTGCAACGGGCGCAAGCCCGCAAGCGGCCTTGCAAGACACAAAGGCACGAAAGAAAAGAGTGCCGTGGAATCGGTGTGGCAGACGCATTTATCGAATCCGTTGCGCCGTGCGGCAGATGAACGGGGGTTCCAATTTCCACAACAAGAGTCGCGCGCGACATTGCCTTGAGCGGCCAACCGGCTAAGCGTTGCAACATGGATTCCCGCCCAGCCAGAAACGCGTCTTTGCCCGGCCTTGAAACGCCGACGCCGATGATGGCGCAATATCTGAAGCTGAAGGCAAAGGCGGACGGTTGCCTGTTATTCTATCGGATGGGCGATTTTTTCGAGCTGTTTTTCGACGATGCCAGGGCCGCGTCGCAAACGCTCGACATCGCGCTCACCTCGCGCGGCGAACATGGCGGGCAGCCGATCCCGATGTGCGGGGTGCCGGTGCATGCGGCCGAGGGCTATCTGGCGCGCCTCATCAAGGCCGGGCACCGGGTTGCCATTGCCGAACAGACCGAAACGCCCGAGGAAGCCAGGGCGCGCGGCGGATCAAAGGCGCTGGTCGCGCGCGACATCATCCGCTTCGTCACCGCTGGCACGCTGACCGAAGACAGCCTGCTCGAAAGCTGGGCCTCGAACATCCTGGTCGCGCTGGCCGAAGCGGGCGGGGAGATAGGGCTTGCCGCCGCCGATATTTCGACGGGCTATTTCGAGGTCAGCCTTGTATCGGCATCCGCGCTCGAAGCCGAGCTGGCGCGGCTGGGGCCAAGCGAAGTGGTCGCGCCCGAAGGCTTTGCCGCAACCCTCCCTGGTGCGATTGACAGGCCCAGGGAAGATTTTGACAGCGCCACGGGCAAAAGCGCGCTTGGTGCGCATTTCGGCAGCACCGACTTTGCAGCGCTTTCCCGCGCCGAACTTGCTGCAGCGGGCGGGCTTCTCGCCTATCTGGCGCATGCCGGACAGGGAAAGATGCCCTTCCTCAAAGTGCCCGTGCGGCGCGAGGTGCAGCAATATCTGCTGATCGATCAGGCGACG
Organism: Sphingomonadaceae bacterium; assembly: GCA_020847445.1. Taxonomy (GTDB): domain Bacteria; phylum Pseudomonadota; class Alphaproteobacteria; order Sphingomonadales; family Sphingomonadaceae; genus Sphingorhabdus_B. The sequence goes on from JADLBY010000154.1 coordinate 40,731, forward strand.
CGCGACAGCCTGGAAATCACCCGTTCGGCCAATGGCGGCGGACGGGCGGGCTCGCTCCTTGCCGAAATCGACCGCACGATCACCGGGGCGGGGGCGCGGCAGCTGGCGGCGGACCTTTCCGCCCCGCTGATGGACAAGGGCGCGATCGAGGCCAGGCTGGTGCTGGTGCAATGGTTCCACGAAGCCCCGCTGTTGCGTGAAAGCACGCGCGGCGCATTGCGCCAATTGCCCGACATTGCCCGCGCGCTCGGCCGGGTGGTCGCCGGGCGGGGCAGCCCGCGCGATCTGGGGCAGATCAGGGATGGCCTCGACGGCGCGCGCATATTGCGCGAGCGGCTGGGCGCGATGGCCGGTCGACCGGCGCTGCTCGACAGCCTGCTGCCTGCACTCGACGGGCATGGCGCGATGGTCGACCTGCTCACCCGCGCGCTGGTGCCGACCCCGCCGACCGAAACCGGCCAGGGCGGCTATATCGCCGAAGGCTATGACGCCGCGCTCGATGCGTTGCGGCTGGCCGGGCGTGACGGGCGCGCTGCGGTGGCAGCGATGGAGGCGCGGTATCGCGCGTCGACCGGAATCGCCGCGCTCAAGATACGGCATAATGGCGTGCTCGGCTATTTTGTCGAAGTGCCCGCCAGAAATGCCGATCCGCTGATGGCGGCAGGCAGTGGCTTCACCCATCGCCAGACGATGGCGGGCGCGGTGCGCTTCAATTCACCCGAACTGCATGAGGAGGCGCTGCGGATCACGCAGGCCTCGTGCCATGCGCTGGCGGCGGAGGCGGCGCATCTCGAAGAGCTGATTGGCCATGCCCTGGCACGGCGCGACGCGATTGCGGCCAGCGCCGATGCCCTAGCCCGGATCGATGTGGCGTCGGCGCTTGCCGAACGCACGGCAGAAGGGCGCTGGTGCCTGCCCGCATTCGTCGCCGGAAACGAACTGAACATCGAAGGCGGGCGGCACCCGGTGGTCGAAAGCGCGCTTGCACGAACCGGCGAGCGCTTCATCGCCAATGATTGCGATCTGGCCCCCGACCGGCGGCTGTGGCTGGTCAGCGGCCCCAATATGGGCGGTAAGTCGACCTTTTTGCGGCAGAATGCGCTGATCGTCATCCTTGCGCAGGCAGGCAGCTATGTGCCTGCCACCTCGGCGCGGCTGGGGCTGGTCGACCGGCTGTTCAGCCGTGTCGGCGCGTCGGACAATCTGGCGCGGGGGCGTTCGACCTTCATGGTTGAAATGGTCGAAACCGCCGCGATCCTCGCGCAGGCCACGGAGCGTTCGTTCGTCATTCTGGACGAGGTCGGGCGCGGCACCTCGACCTATGACGGGCTCGCCATCGCCTGGGCGGTGGTCGAGGGCATCCATGAAACCAATCGCTGCCGCTGCCTGTTCGCGACCCATTATCACGAACTGACCCGGCTGGCCGACAGCCTCGATGCGCTGTCGCTCCACCATGTCCGCGCCAGGGAATATAAGGGCGACCTCGTCCTGCTCCACGAAGTGGCGGAAGGCCCTGCCGATCGCAGCTATGGCATCGCGGTCGCCAAGCTTGCAGGCCTGCCACCGCCGGTGCTGGCGCGCGCGGCACAGGTGCTCGAAAAACTCGAAAAGGGCCGTGCCGAAACCGGCGGGCTGGCGGCGGGCCTCGGCGACATGCCGCTGTTCGGCGCCGCCCTCGATGCCGCCGAGGCCAAGGTCGATGCCGTGCGCGACAGGCTGTCCGGAATGGATATCGACGCGCTAAGCCCAAGGCAGGCGCTTGATTTACTGTATGAATTGAAGGGGCTAGCGGGCGAGGAGTGAGCCTCATCCGGAGGATGAATGTAAAAGAGGCAGGAGGGAAAGAGGGGCTGGGTTTGGGCTGCCCCCTCTCATTCTCCTGCCTCTTTTACAGATTGCTATGCGATTGACAGAAACAACCCCGCCAGCGCCGCGCTCATCAGGTTGGAGAGCGAACCGGCCGCCAGCGCCTTCAGCCCCAGCTTGGCGATCATCGGGCGCTGGTTGGGGGCAAGCCCGCCGGTCACCGCCATCTGGATCGCGATCGAGCTGAAATTGGCGAAACCGCACAAGGCGAAGGTGACGATGGCGACCGTCGGGGCCGATAGCGGCTTCAACGCGCCCAGATCGATGAAGGCGACAAATTCGTTGAGGACGATCTTGGTGCCGAACAACCCGCCCGCCTGCACCGCTTCGTTCCAGGGAACGCCCAGCAGATACATCACGGGGGCGAAAACCTGCCCCAATATGCCCTGAAAACTCAACCCTTTGACCCCCACCAGATTGCCGAGGCCGCCCAACACGCCATTGGCCAGGGCGACCAGCGCGACAAAGGCCAGCACCATCGCACCGACCGCGACCGCCAGCTTCACACCGGTCTGCGCGCCCTGCGACGCCGCCATGATCAGATTGGCGGGCTTTTCATCCTCGTGCATGTCGAGCGCGATATCGGGATTATCGACCGCAGGCTCATCCGGATCGTCGGGCATGATCAGCTTTGCCATCAATATCCCGCCCGGTGCCGACATGAAGGCCGCAGCGATCAGATAGTCGATGCGGATGCCCATCGAGGCATAAGCGGCAAGGATCGTGCCTGCGACCCCGGCCATGCCGACCGTCATCACGCAGAACAGCTGGGCGGGGTTCAGCGTCGCCAGATAGGGGCGGATCACCAGCGGCGATTCCGACTGGCCGACGAAGATGTTGGAGGCGGCGCACAGGCTTTCGACCTTTGAAATGCCGGTAACCTTTTGCAGCCCGCCGCCGATCCAGCGGATCACATATTGCATGATGCCGAGATAATAGAGGATCGAGATGAAGGCGGCGAAGAAGATGATCACCGGCAGCGCCTGAATTGCGAAATTCTGCCCCAGCGGATCGGTAGCGAGCCCGCCAAAGAGGAATTTGGTGCCTTCATTGGCATAGCCCAGAAGATTGGATACGCCCGCTGCGGCCCCCTGCAGAACCCGGTTCCCCCAGGGCACATAGAGCACCAATGCCGCCAGCCCCGCCTGCAGGGCAAAGGCCGAAAGCACCACGCGCGGCCGGATCGCCTTGCGGTTGGAAGAGAGCAGGAAGGCGATCAGAAGGATCAGCACCATTCCGGCAAGGCTCATCAGGATTTGCATATAGTCTCCCCATCCCTTTTTGTGTCGTCACCCCCGCGAAGGCGGGGGTCCAGCACCGGCGGCATAAATTTCGACAGCAGGCGATGGATTCCCGTCTTTGCGGGAATGACGAATTGATGGGAGCAGTGTTAGCGCGCCCTTCCGCCTTGCGCCAATGAAATTAGCCGCTAACCATTGGCGACCAAAGCAGAAACGGGGAGCAACGCATGACCGGTCATCAGAATGAGGGAGTTTCGATTCCGCAGTCGCTGTTCCTGTTTTCGATCTTTTACGGCGGCATGGTGACGATTGCCGGCGTTCTGGGTGCCAAACAGGTGGCGCTTGGCCCGCTTGCGGTCGAGGCCGGGATTTTCCCCTTCCTGCTGCTCGTCGGCATTTCGAGCGGGATCGCCGAACTGCATGGCAGGGAAACGGCAAACCGGCTGGTTCGTTTCGGCTTTCTGCCGCTGATCGGTGCGATATTGCTGGCGCTGATCGTGCTGCAACTGCCGCATGACAAGGATATGTATCCGCCCGCGATCGACGCCTTCCCCGTCATCCTCGGGCAAAGCTGGCGGATGATGCTCGCCGGGATCATCGCCTATGGCACGTCGCAGACGCTGAATGTCTGGCTGTTCGACCGTTTGCGTTCGTCCACCGGCAAATATGCCGCCGTGCGCGGGGTGATCGCTGCGGCACTGTCGCAGATTGTCGATACGCTATTGTTCATTTCGATCTCTTTTTACGGCGTGCGCCCGATTGCCGACCTGATGGCCGGACAGATGCTGGCGAAGGTCGTGCTGTCCTTCGTGCTGATTCCCTTCGTCATCGCAATTGTCGTCAATCTGGGGCGCAAGCTTGACGCTAGGGGCATCAGCGCATAACCGCGCGCCATCATGACCAAGCACACCCCCGACTCCGCGCAGATGCAGGAGCTTCTGGCCAAGGCCGAAACGCTGACCGAGGCGCTGCCCTATATGCAGCGTTATGCGGGCAAGACCTTTGTCATCAAATATGGCGGCCATGCGATGGGCGATCCCGACGCGGCGCGCAATTTTGCCGAGGATGTCGTGCTGTTGAAAGCGGTCGGCATCAATCCGGTCGTGGTTCATGGCGGCGGGCCGCAGATCGGCGCGATGCTCAAGAAACTGGGCGTTGAATCGAGCTTTGTCGATGGTCTGCGGGTGACCGATGCCGAAACCGCGCGGGTTGCCGAAATGGTGCTGTCGGGCGCGATCAACAAGGAACTGGTCAGCTGGATCGCGCAGGCAGGCGGCCGTGCCGTCGGCATTTCGGGCAAGGATGGCGGCTTTGTGATCGCCGAAAAGGTTGAGGGCACCACCCGCGACCCCGACAGCAATATCGAACGCGCGGTCGATCTGGGCTTTGTCGGCACGCCCAGACATATCGACCGTAGCCTGCTCGACACGATTTCGGGCAGCGGCATGATCCCCGTGGTCGCGCCGATCGGCGTCGATGCCGCAGGGCAGACCTATAATATCAACGCCGACACCATGGCAGGCGCGATTGCGGCGGCGCTGGGTGCGGCGCGGCTCTTCCTGCTGACCGACGTGGCGGGCGTGCTCGACAAATCAGGCCATCTCCTGACCGACCTCGACCCCGGACAGATCGCCGCGCTGCGCGCCGACGGCACCGTAACCGGCGGGATGATCCCGAAACTGGAAACCTGCATCGCCGCCGTCGAAGGCGGCACCGAAGCCGCCGTCATCCTCGACGGCCGTGTGCCCCATGTCAGCCTGCTGGAAATTTTCACCGCGCGCGGCGCGGGGACGCTGGTGCACCGTTGACCCGAAGCCCCGCCCCTGAAGGGGTTGGGGAGAAAGCTGTCATACCTGGTTGATACAGCGCGCGGCCTCGGCTAATCGGGCGCATCATTCGCTTTCGGGAAGTCCCATATGCTCCTCGCGCTTATCCAGATCATCGGTTATCTGATCACAATCGTTTCCACGGTGGTGATCGTGCAGTTCGTCCTCAGCCTGCTGCTCGCCTTCAATGTCGTCAGCCTGTCGAACAATTTTGTCGCCTCGCTGTGGCAATCGCTCAACATGATCCTCGATCCGATGCTGAAACCCATCCGCCGCATCATGCCCGACACCGGGATGATCGATTTTTCGCCGATCGTGCTGATTATCGGGCTGCGCATCATCCAGATGCTGCTCGGCGGGCTGTATACCGACCTGTATATGAGCGGTGCGCTTTGAGCGAAGCCGCGATCATCGACGGCAAGGCTTTCGCCGCCGGATTGCGTGCGCGTATAGCCGGGGCCGTACCGGCCTTTACCAGCGCAACGGGACGTGCGCCCGGGCTGGCCGTGGTACTGGTGGGCGACGATGCCGCCAGCGCGGTCTATGTCGCCTCCAAGGGCAAGGCGACGGTGGCCGCAGGCATGGCGAGTTTCGAACATCGTCTGCCGGCCGATACGATGCAGGCGGATCTGATTGCGCTCGTCCACCGGCTCAATGCCGATGACAGCGTCGACGGCATTCTCGTGCAATTACCGCTGCCCAAACATCTCGACGAACAGGCGGTCGTGGACGCAATCGATCCGGACAAGGATGTCGACGGGCTGACCCCGATCAGCACCGGCCGCCTCGCGCTCGGCCTGCCCGGGCTGGTGCCGTGCACGCCGCTGGGTTCGCTGATGCTGCTGAAAGACCATATCGGCGATCTTTCGGGCAAGGATGCGATCGTGATCGGCCGTTCGATCCTGGTCGGCAAGCCGATGGCGCAATTGTTGCTGTCGGAAAACTGCACGGTTACCATCGCGCATAGCCGCACCCGCGACCTGAAGGCGCGCGTGCAGCAGGCCGATATCGTCGTCGCAGCGGTCGGCCGTGCCGAAATGGTCAAGGGAGACTGGCTGAAACCGGGTGCGGTCGTCATCGATGTCGGCATCAACCGGCTCGATCCCGTAGCGGGCGAAGCGAAAGGCCGCCTTGTCGGCGATGTCGATTATGCGAGCGCACGCGATCTGGCCTCGGCGATCACGCCGGTGCCGGGTGGCGTCGGGCCGATGACGATTGCCTGCCTGCTCCGCAACACACTGGTTGCAGCGCATCGCCGGGCTGGCCTAGCCGACCCTGAAGGGCTATGATCCGGGAATGACCGGCAAAACCCCGCTTCCCGCCCTCGTCGCGCTCATCTTGCTCTCGGGCGGCTGCGCGGCGCAACCCTTGGCGCGCGGCGGCACGGCGCCCAGCGCCAATCCGAGCGCGATCATCGCGGCGGAGATCGCCTTCAACCGGCTTGCGCAGGAAAAGGGATTTGGTGCGGCACAGAAGGAAACCGGGGCGAAGGACGCCATCGTCTTCCTGCCCCGACCCACCCGGCTCGAAGATGCGCTGAAGCAAAAGCAGGCGGGCGAAGCCACGCCCAAATGGCAACCGCACAAGGCCTTCATGTCCTGCGATGGCAAGACCGGCGTCACCACCGGCGCCTGGCAACTGGCAGATGGCAAGACCGGATATTTCACCACCGTCTGGCAGTGGCAGGAAAAGGGACAGCGCCCCAGAAACGCCCCGGCCGCCTTCATCGGCAAGGGCGAGTGGAAATGGGTGCTCGACCATGGCGATGCCCTGACCGCCCCGATAACCGCGCCCGAATTGATCGAAACGCGCGTCGCCAGTTGCAAGGGAAAGCCGAGTGCCCCGCTGTCCGCCCCGCCGGAGGGCGCGACGATGAAAATGGGGCTGTCGTTCGACCAGAGCCTCAACTTCACCTGGATCGTGCAGCCGGATGGCAGCCGTTCGGTTGTGGTGCGGCTGTGGAACGGCACCGGCTTTGACACCGTGATCGCCGATACGGTGGCGGCCCGCACCCCGTGATCGATCTTTTCATCTCTGCCTTCATCACCTTTTTCGTGGTGATCGATCCGCCGGGCTGCGCGCCGATCTATGCCAGCCTGACACAGGGTGCCAGCGCCCAGCAGCGGCGCGGCATGGCGATCCGCGCCTCGTTCATCGCCGCCGTCATCCTGTTCGTATTTGCGCTGTTCGGCGAAGACCTGCTCGGCGCGCTGCATATCGAGCTTGACAGTTTCCGCATCGCGGGCGGCGTGATGCTGTTCCTGATTGCCATCGACATGGTCTTTGAAAAGCGCACCGAACGGCGGGAGGAACGCGCGCAGAAGATCATCGAAACCCCCGAGATCGAGGATGTTTCGGTCTTTCCCATGGCGATGCCGATGATCGCCGGGCCGGGTTCGATCGCCTCCGTCATGTTGCTGATGAGCCAGAATGAAGGGCTTGACCGTTCGCTGGTGGTGCTCGGCGCACTGGCCGCGGTGCTGGTGCTGACACTGATCGCGCTGGTCGCCGCCGGGCCGATCATGCGCGTGCTCGGTGCCAAGGCCGAAGCGGTGATCACGCGCCTGCTGGGCGTGCTGCTGGGTGCGCTGGCCGCGCAGTTCGTGATCGACGGGTTGCGGGCGAGTTTCGCCGCCTAGGGTCAGGCGCTATTGCAGGGTCACCCGGTCGTCCGAACCGTCGTGACGCCCGAAAAACTGCATCAGCTGGATGATCAGTTCGCTGCGCGCCGACAGCCCGCGCGATTCGAGCAGCGCCTGTTTGGCCGCAACGTCAAAGGGCGCGATCTGCGCAACAACATTGACGAGCGAGAAATCGTCGAGCTGACCCACGGCTGTCCAGTCAACCGCATAACCCTGCGCATCGGCAAAGCGGCGGGACTCCATTTCGAGCGCCGCGCGCTCGCCAAGCGACAGCGTTTCACCCAGCTCATCCTCTTCCCACAACTCGGCCTCGACCTGGCGGAACGCTGTCGAAACCTCCAGTTCGCGCCGGACGGTAAAGCGCTGCAGGCCTTCGAGCACGATATTGTAGCGCCCGTCGTCGAGCGCCTCTACATCGCCGATCCGCCCGAGGCAGCCGACGGCGAACAGCGCAGGCACATCGCCGTCGCCTCTCGGCTGGATCATCCCGATCATCCGGTCCCGCGCCAGCGCATCGCCGACCAGCGCGCGATAGCGCGGCTCGAAAATATGCAGCGGCAATTGCATTTCGGGCAGCAGGATCGCGCCACCCAGTGGAAAGATCGAGATGCGCCTGACCGTCATCAACCGAAAAGGATCGCAGACAATCTGCGCCGCGTGGCCGCGACCCAGGGGTCTTCCAGACCGATCATGCTGAAGATTTCAAGCAACCGGCTGCGCGCTGCACCATCTTCCCATTCGCGGTCGGCCGCAACGATGGCGAGCAGGGCATCGGCCGCACCGTCGCGGTCGCCCGCCGCCATCAGCGCATTGGCCAGATCGAAACGTGCCTGAAAATTGCCGGGATCGGCATCAACCGCCGCCTTCAGCGCGCGCACCTCTTCCGGATCGCGCGCCTCGGCGGCGATCGAGAGCATCGTGCCGACCCGATCGAACGCCGGATCGGCGCGCTGTTCGTCCGACAGGCTGGCATGGATCGCCTGTGCCTCGTCCTTGCGGCCGAGCGCGATCAGCGCCTCGATCATGCCCGCCAGCGCCGCCTTATGCGCCGGATCGTGCCCCAGAATTTCGGTGAAGATCGCATAAGCCTCTTCATTCGCTCCCTCGGCAAGCGCCGCGGTTCCCGCTGCGGCGACTTCATCAAGGCTCGGGCCTGCATCGGCACCGCCTGCCTGCACGGGCAGCTTGGCGAGCAGTTGGTCAAGCATCGCTGCCAGTTGCGGTTCGGTGCGGGCATTGGTCAGATCGGCCACCGGTTGCCCCTGGAACATGGCATAGACGGTGGGGATCGACCGGATCTGGAATTGCGCGGCGATGAACTTGTTCTCGTCGACATTGACCTTGGCGAGGACCACGCCCTTGTCGGCATAGTCGGCAGCCACCTTTTCGAGCACGGGGGTCAGCTGCTTGCACGGCCCGCACCAGTCGGCCCAGAAATCGAGAATGACGAGCCTGGTCATCGACGGTTCGACAATCTCGTCGCGGAACGCCTGTACCGCTTTCTGTTCTTCGGTGGTCAAACCCATGCTGGCCAAGTTACTGCTCCCGATATGCGAATCGATTTCGCGCCCTATGTGGGGTGCGGCGCGGATATGCCAAGAGAATGCGCCCCGCACCGACAAAAAAGCAAAGCAATTTTGCCATGATAAAGGGCTTGCAGCCCCGTATATCGCCTGCTAATGGCGCGCCTCACCCGCTGGACATCACCCGATTCCAGCCGCCAGAGCGGGCGTAGCTCAGGGGTAGAGCACAACCTTGCCAAGGTTGGGGTCGAGGGTTCGAATCCCTTCGCCCGCTCCAGTTTTCTTTAAAGATATCAATCGTGTAGATCCGCGTTGCGCGGCGTTGGCCTGCTTACATGTGCAGTAGCATGTTGATGTGTCAGCACGCTGTAAGCACGGCCAAGCGTTTGCTGCGTGCGTTGAACGTTTGCGACCGTAAGCCATTTCGCTCAGTTGGATCGTGGCTACACGGTCGCGTGAATTCCACTATCGGCTTTTCATGCGTAGCTGGGCATCGAGTCGGGGGAAACACCCGGCGGGCATTGCCTTCCAGAATGACGTGTCGTTCGACCTCGCCGATATCGAGCGTGTCGATGTAGCGTTTGGTATCGTCGAAATAGAACCCGGTGGGAGGAACGATCCCGCTCACCGCACCACCCATCTCGCTACCGAACAGGATGTTCTTGTTGTCGATCACGTCGGCCAGCAGATCGACGCCGGACTGGTGATAGACGCAGACTGCATGATCTTCGCAGGACGCTCGCAACAGGTTTTCAGCGCCTTGGAGTCCGCTTCGAAGTCACCGAGGCCGTGCTGAACCACGTGGGCGGCTCGCGCGCCGGCGTCGCTGGCATTTATCAGCGGCATGATTGGAAGGTCGAGAAGCGCCAAGCCCTCGATCTTTGGAATGATCACATCGCCGCTCTCTTGGGTGGCGCTCTCGCTTCACCCATCGGGTAGAGTAATTCGCAATTGCTTCCGCTAATAAATTCGAATGACGAAACGTGGTCGCCCTCCGCATCCAGACATTCTCACTCCAGCCGAATGGAGGGTCGTCGAAGGTGTCCGGCATGGGCTGACCAATCCGGCCATCGCCGCCCGGTGTGAACTCACGCTTGATGCCGTCAAGTTTCATGTCAGCAGCGCATTGGGCAAGCTCGGCCTGAGTTCGCGTCAAGAGCTGCAGCAATGGTCCGGTGTCCGCGCCGACAGCGCTCTTGCCACAGCAAAGCGTCCAGATGGATCGGCTGATTGGTCTTTGGGACAAGTGTCACGCACGACCCACAATCTGCCAGCGATGGCGGATTGGCTACGCGACGTGGTCGGGCTGTCGGAGGTAATGCGCTTCGAAAGCGCGGCGTTTTTCGATTGCGGTGGAGTGAGACTTTATCTTTCGGTTGGCGACCCGGCGAACAACTCAATTCTGTATTTTCGTGTCGGGGATATCGAGGCTGAGGTTGAGAAGCTGCGCGCCAAGGGCGTGACCATAAGGAGCGCGCCGCACCGCATCCACGTCCATGATGACGGGACAGAAGAGTGGATGGCCTTTTTGAATGACCCGGACGGAGGTCATTTGGGCTTGATGAGCGTCATTTCCAAGAAAGATGGAGAAAGTGTATGAAAGGCCTGCTTGCCATTCCCCTGATTCTTGCAGTGCTCCCGACGACAGCGACAGCCCAGAGCTCAGCCGCGCCAGTGCTTAGTGAAGCCCGCTTCGAGCAGGTTGCGCTGACGGTTACCGACGTAGATGCCGCACGGACATTCTACCGCGACCGTCTGGGGCTGCGTCTGATGTTCGAAGCGAACAATATGCTGTTCTTCGATGTCGGCGGAACGCGGCTGATGATTGCAAGAGATGAGGCGCGGAAGCGCCCGGAACGGCCTGGTGGCATTCTTTACTTTCATGTTGAAGATTTTGCGGCCGCCCTTGTCCGCCTGCAAGGCACGCGTGCGACCTTGGTTGGTGCGGTCGAAACGGTGCAGACGACAGGATCCGGATCGCTCAGGCTTCAGCAATTTGAGGATGCCGACGGCAACATGCTCGCAATCATGGGCTTCGTGCCGCGCTGATCGATATTCTCCGCAGGGCCTTTGCTTCAAGCGCAAGCTTCGGGACGTGAATTGTTCAACGCTTTGTTAGCCGAGGTGCATGAAGCCCAAATCTACCCTCTTTCGCGCCGCAGAACATGCGGCATCTTATCTCGATGGCCTATCAACTCACCCAGTCGGAGCGACAACCACTGCTGATGATCTGCGCCAACGCTTGGCGCTCGCCTTGCCAGAGACCGGCACCGATCCAGCCCGCGTCATCGACGATCTCGTCGAGCAAACACGCGGTGGCCATCTAGGTTCGGCTGGCGGACGCTTCTTTGCATGGGTGATCGGAGGAGCGTTGCCGTCAGCTCTGGCAGCTGATTGGCTCACCTCGACGTGGGACAATAACGCGGCCCTTTATGCTTGCGGGCCTGCCGCAGCAGTCGTTGAGGAAGTTGCCGGAAGTTGGGTCAAACAACTTCTAGGCCTCCCGATGAACTCGTCCTTCGCGTTCACTACAGGCTGCCAGATGGCGCATGTGACTTGCCTTGCTGCAGCGCGCCATTCGATTTTGCGTGATGTTGGGTGGGATGTCGAGGCAGACGGACTGCAAGGCGCTCCATCGATCCGTGTGATCACGAGCGAGCATTGTCACGGTTCGATCGAGCGCGCTGTTCGCTTTTTAGGTCTGGGCAAGAATAGCATCGTTGCACTCGCGACGGGCGCAGATGCGCGGGTCAGGCCCGATACTCTCGAGGCGAGTTTGGCTCAAGGCGAGCCTACCCTTGTGGTGCTTGACGCGGCAGACCTCAATGTCGGAGCGATCGACCCGTTCGACGAACTTATACCAATCGCAAAGGCCCATGGGGCCTGGGTTCATGTCGATGGTGCATTCGGTCTATGGGCGCGGGCGAGCAAGCATGCACCCAGGCTCGCAGGTGTCGAACTCGCCGACTCATGGGCGACGGACGCTCACAAATGGTTGAACACGCCAAAGGACAACGGAATCGCCATTATCCGCGACAGCTCGGCCCATCGTGCAGCGATGAGCGTGAGCGCGGCCTATCTTTCGTCACCGGGCGAGGTTCGCGACCAGATCGATTGGACGCCCGATTGGACCCGGAGGGCGCGAGGTTTCGCAGTTTATGCGGCGATCCGTGAACTAGGGCGAGATGGGATTGCCGACCTTGTCGAGCGCTGCTGCCGCTTCGCCGAAGAGCTGGCTAACGGATTTGCTTCAATCCCTGGCGTCGAGCTCGTAGCAGCGCCCACACTGAATCAGGCGCTTGTGCGATTCATTCATCCCGACCCCTGCGCCAGTGTAAACGAGCAAGATGGATGGAATGACAAGATCATAGACGCCCTCAATCGCGAGGGGACAGCGTTCTTCAGCGGCTCGCGCTGGAGCGGGTTGAGGGTGATGCGCATCAGTGTAGTCAACTGGCAAACAACAAGCGATGATGTCGTAAAGACACTCGAAGCTGCTGAGCGCGTTATTGAGACTGAGCGGGGCAATGCGATCGTTCTTCGTCCTGTTTAAGCACTGAGCAAGAGTTGCGCCGCAACGGCTTCATCAAAGCCGTTGACGATCAAGTCGCCAGAGAGCTTCAAACGCTTGTAGTCACGGGGCGAAATGCCCGTGAACCGCCGGAACTCGCGACTGAAATGCGCATGATCGGCAAACAGGTTGCTCGCTTCGCTAATTGATCCTGTGCCGTAGAGCGAAATCCAGCCTTGCTCGATCCTCAGCAGGTTCAACAGCTCTTTGGGTGCCAGGCCGATCTCGTCACGCATGATCGTACGAAATTGCCGCGGACCCAGATCGAGGCTCTCAGCAAATTGCCCAATCTCGCCAAAAGGCAAGGCGCGCATGTTGCCGTGCAACGCGGACAGGGCTGAAACCCTGACTCGTGACGGAGATCGGGCTAATCTGGTTTCGGCCCATTGCTCAAAAATCAGCAGGCGGCTGTGAAAGTCGCCGGCTTCCTCGATAGCATCGACGACGCCATCGCTGTCAGCGAGCACGGCGCCGAGGTCTGCGTCAGAATTCACCAGAGCAGCCACCGGACAGTCGAGCAAGGTGCGCGCGCCCAAAGGAGTGAGCTGGACTAGAAACCAGTCCGTCACCGCGCCAACCCGGTGTTGGTAGCAGGCAGTCTTTGGGCCAAAAACGGTAGCTCTTCGAAGCGGACGGATATCGCCTCCTACTGACGTATTAACTTCATGATCGCCGAAATTGAAAAATATTTCGCAGTTCATGTTTGGAAAAATGCGGTACGTGCTCGGCACATTACGCGAGCTTCGACCAATAGCGTTGATCACCCAGGGACGAAGCCAGTTCTGCGGTGCCCTTCGTACATTTCGTGGGTTGATTGCCGATTTGTTCAAGACTGGAAGCTCCCGCTTGGTCTATGACATGCTATGGTTTTATCGCTGGAAAGCAAAATAATATGATCCTGAGCTTGGTTCTTGCCGCAACGTCGTTACCGGCTGAGCCGCTCATCCCTTTCGATACTCTTGCCAGGGGACCTTCCATCTCGGCGGCTGCAGTGTCGCCGGATGGCGTGAGGGTCGCAACCATCGAAATGAATGACGGTCGGGCGTCAATCTACGAAGGGGAGCTTGGTGGCACCCGCCGGCTCCTCTACCGCAACCCAGCAAGGTCCATCGACAATGTCCGGTGGTCGGCCGATGGACGTTGGCTGTTTTTCCTTCAGGACAGCGGTGGAGATGAAGGGTATCACCTGTTTCGATTAAGTCCCGCAAACCCGGGTGAGGCTACCGATCTGACCCCGTTTGCGGGCGTTGCCGTAGAACTGGTGTCGACGCCAAGAGGATATGCAGGGCCGGTACTGGTCGCCATTAATGGCCGCGATCCACATTTTTCAGATGTATTCTCCGTTGATCTCACGGACGGACAGGTCACTGAAGTCTTCAGGAACGATGCGCAATACACAGAGTTTTTTGCTGACGCGCAGGGCCGCATCCGTGCCGCGGGTCGGATTGTGGCCGACGGGTCGCTTGAGCTTTGGGGCCGGGCTGACGGAACAAGCAGCTTGCGCCGCCTGTACACCGCACCTGCGAATGAACGCTTCAAAGCCTTGGCGGTGCATGCCGACGGGCGGTCGATTATTGTAAAGTCCAATCGTCAGTCCAATTTCGAACGGGCGATGCTGATTTCTCTCGCCGACGGAAGCCAGCGCCCACTGCGAAACGGAACCTGTGGTCGATACGATGTCGACGATGTTCTACAGGATCGAGGCGGGCCGCTGGCTGTCGTCTGCACTCGCCTCGCGGGCGAGCTCGATCCGCTACGTGGGAGCTTCGCACGCGACATTCGGGCCGTCCGCCCGCTCGTTGGCGCGGGCAGCCTCAGTTTCGAGTCGCAATCCGCAGATGGTGCCACGACCATCTTCTATAGCGATGCAAGCAATCGCCCCGGCCGCTTTCTGATTGTTCGTAGCGGCGTTGCCTCAGTCTTTGCAGAGACCCGTCGCGAGCTTGCGAGCTATCGTTTTGCGCCGTCTGAGCCGTTCAGGATGCGCGCACGCGACGGCATGCAACTCCTTGGCTATGTCACCCGACCGCTTGGCCAGAGGGTCGCAGGTCCAGCGATCGTCGCGGTTCATGGCGGGCCATGGACCCGCGATGCTGGCAGCTTTGAGCGCGAAACCCAGTTTTACGCCAATCGCGGCTATACCGTCATCCAAGTGAATTTCCGTGGCTCGACTGGCCTCGGCAAGCAGCTGTTCGAAGGCGGCATAGGCGAGTTTGGCGGAAGGATGTCCGACGATGTCGACGATGCTGTGCGCTATGCCGTTCGGCAAGGCTGGGCTGACGCCGACCGCGTGTGCATCATGGGCGGTTCTTATGGTGGGTTTGCCGCGCTGACCGGAATTTCGCGCGCGGGCGGCTATAACTACCGATGCGCCGTTGCTTATGCCGGTCCTGCTGATCTTGAAACCTTGGTGCGAGCTTTTCCGCCCAGTTGGCTGCCATTTTTGCCCAGATCCTGGTATCGCTTCGTCGGTCGACCCGACCAACCTGGCGATCTGGAACGGATGCGCGCGCGCTCACCTCTGACGCATGTCGGCAACATGCGGGCGCCCTTGCTAATCTTTCAGGGAGCCAACGACCCGCGTGTTCGTCAGGACCAGTCGGACCGGATCGTTTGCTCGCTTCGTTCGCGCGGCGTCGATGTCGATTATCTGTTGGCGAACAATGAAGGGCATAGCTTTGCCAATGAGGAAACGTCGCTCGCCATAACGCGCGCGACTGAGGAATTTTTCGGACGCCATTTGGGTGGAAGGGTTGGTGATGGAACCACGCAAACAGCCAACGACGCACTTCGCACCTTCCGGGCCGCCGGACGAAACATTACTTGCTGACGCCACGCAAACCATCAAAGTGCGCGACGGAAAAATCGCACCATCCTTCGCCATGCGTCTGCCGTCGCACGGCCGTCTTCGTCGAGGTCCGGCCTTCGCGGATCAGTCGATTGGTCTGCCCAGAGGTGCGTCGGGTAGGTGCCATCGCCACAAATTGCGTGGCTTGCTCGCGAATAGACGAGCAGTTCCGAATTCCGCGCTTTGTGCGCTTGTCTGAGTTGACGATCGTTCCGCTGCGCCATCGCTCCGGACGCCCAGGTTTCGTCGCGACCGCCCCCGATCCACAGAAACCGGGCATTCGAACGCTCAACTGGGATCCGTGCTGCAGCTGCAGCTGCCGGATCCGCTTCGCGACGCGCTTCATAGTAAGCGGTGTTATTGAAATAGCGCGAGCGATCGTCACTGGCAGGCAGTGCGATATATGGCAATGGGCGGCCCTGCCAACTCCACGACGACAGCTGAGTCGGCATCACCTGATTTGCGTTTGGCCGATTGCGTGGGTCTCCAATGCCATATCCTTCCCAAACGGAGTCGCTGGGAACACAGGCGGCTACGGCGTCGATCCAAGGCAAATAGGTGGCTGCAACCGCCGCGTATTCGGCTCCTTTGGAATGTCCATAGACTCCCATCCGCTCCGTATCCGCCTCGGGCTGTCGAGCTAGCCAAGCGCGAACCTGATCCAACAATTCTATCGGCTGGTTCACGTGGGCGTTTGGAATTCCCGACAGGCCCTTTAGATCCCAAGCGAAATAATTGAGCGCAAAAGCCGCAAAGCCTTGGCCAGCGAAGCGTTGAGCGATTGCCTGCGCTGCATCGCGGTCACCGCCTTCGCTTCCGTGCAGGAGGATGATGGTTGGGTGGCGACGATCATCTGCCGGAGCCGCAAAAGCTCCATTGATCGCACCATCGGCAACCAGCACTGTTCGCAATCCCTCGGGGGCCCGGCCTACCGCGTTCACCGACGCGAGGGAGTCGCCGTTCCGCGTTACGAAAATACGTGATTGGCCATCGCTGATCGAGTTTGGGTCAAAGCCGTTTACCGTAACTCCCGCTAATAAGGCATCGCCTGGCTTGCGCCCGGACCACCAAAGTCCGTAGACGTCGCGCCCTCTATAGGTACCGGCACCCGATGATGCTCGTGAGAGATCGATGGTGCCGCGCCGGTCAGCGCGGACATCCGCCCAGGCATGCAATGTTATCGGGACAGGCCTCCACCCTGACCGTTTGGTCGGATCGTCTGTGTCCCAGCGGACAAACCCACGAAACATGTGAACGCGAACATTTTCGCGCGGCGCAAGCCCGGTGATCCGAATGACAGGCTCAAAGCCCCAGATAGCCGGTGGCGCTTCTACGCGGACTGTAGCGTACGATGGAGTCGAGACGAGCAAAGCCGCAATAATTACCACGCGGAATTTCATGGAAAGCCCTTCAATAAAAGCAGTCCATGATGGCGCGGCACAATGCTATACACCGATAGCGGCTCTAAGTTGCGGCTCCATGCTTGCGGCAGCTTCCGTGAGTCGACGAAGGTCGTCGAACAGCATCGGGTCGGCCTTTTTGAAATTGAAGCAGGTCTTGCCTTGCCGCCGTTTCTCCAGGCTGGGTGGAACGGCGCCGTTAAGGTCGGACAGTGTGTAGAGCGGCATGACGTGATAGGCGACATACGACTTTTTGATCGCGATCCAGCCAAACCAGGCAGGCTCCTTGGTCCGCGCCTCAATCCAAGGGGTCTTGAGTGTAAAGTTGGTAGGCGTGTCGTCAGTAACCACCATTCCTGGGGAGGCTTCAGTCATGAGGCTTCGCAACTGCGCAAAAATCGCTTGAAATTCATCACTCATTTTGCCGCCTCTCCGCGCGTTCTCATAAACAAGCCCGCAACGGCGGATAGAAGGATTCCGAATATGAAGGATCCCATGACCACCGCCGTCAGCTGAGTTGTCATATCGACTTCCTGCCCTCTGGCTCTCATCGCGTCGAGAAAAGCAGGATTGATCGACGTGTAATAGACATAGAAGAATATGACGCCGATGGCAGCACTAATTGCGGAAACCGCAACGCCGCACATCAATGCCTGCTTCAAGGTCAAGCGGTCGCCGTTCGAACGCTTGGTCGCGCGCAATGCCCAAAGGATCGCGGCGGTCGGGAAGATGATGGCGACAAAACCCGTCATGGCCCCTGTTTCGAGATGTTCGTTATGCCAGCCCATCGCATATTCGAACATCGTCCAGAGCGCTGCGCCAATGCCGGCAAACATGCCGGCATAGGTTGTGATTGGATTGAAGCGCATGGCGGTCCCTTCAGTTTTGTGGATGCGCGACGGGGACGCAGCAAAGCAGGTCGAATTCCGTCCAGCCGATGTCCTCTGGCAATTTGAGATAGACTTCCTCGGCCGGCTCGTCCCTCAGGTCGAGACCAGAGGCGGGCAACCAGCTTTTGAACAGCATTGACCATGCGCGATCAACGACATCCAGCCCGCCCGCGACGGGTGCAATGGCCCAAAGGCCCGCCTTGCGTTCGGCGATGGAGAAATGGGTCGGCGGCACGAGCCCATCTGGCAACTCGATCAGGAAATCGTAGCGGCACCTAGACAATGGCGTGAGGTCAGGATCGTCGCGCGATGCGCCCGAGATTTTGCCTCCGTGGGCTTCTATGCCCGCCTTGTCCGCCCAATTGCGTAGCCGATTGTAAGCCCCAACCAAGCGCTCGGGATGAAGGTATCCGCCCCAAGCTCGTGATACGGCTAGCCGCACCGCCGGCCGTTCCACCACATCAACCTTAAACTCTGGATCGAGGGATGGAGCAGGCCTCAGAAAGTATGAGGAAACCTTGAACGCGTCGCCGCGATCATTGCGCTTGTGCCACCATGCGGCGAGGTCGAACTCAGAAGGCGGCACGCTGAATACGCGCTTGAACGCTCGGGTGAAGCTGATGGGCGACCTAAAACCGCACGCGGCTGCAGCATATTTCCAAGATTTGCCTTTGTTAGCGAGGGCAATCGCATGCTCCAATTTACGGCGCTCAACGAATTCCCGGACGGCCTCTCCAGTCAAAGACCGAAATATCCGATGAAAGTGAAAAGGCGAAAGGCAAGCGATCGCTGACAACTTTTCCAGTGATATGTGTTCAGCCGGATTTTCATCCACATAGGATATCGCGCGCGCAATTCGCGCTTCGTATCTCTCTCCGAAAATCCCCCTATCAAGCATGCTATTACCGTTCTTTTGGTTCCTGATTCTGATCGCAACTGTGGATCGGTGCGTCAAACACCCTGACCAAACAAATCTTGCTTAATGTCGCGGATGGGGACGATCCAGATTCCGGTCACCATACATTTCTTGCTATGGCACCGTGGATAGCAAGTCGTGGGGGACGCCTAGATGCGGGTTAGCAGGAAGTGATTGAACGCATCGAATTGCGCCAGCTTCGGTATGCCGTAGTAACTTCGGACGCGCAGAGCTTTTCGCGTGCGGCTGCTACGCTAAATGTGAAACAGATCACATTAAGCAGGAAAGTCCAACAACTGGAGGAACGCCTTGGGGTGAAGCTATTCAAGCGCTCCACACGGGGCGCCGAAATCACCGAAAATGGCCGTCCATTTATCGAGCAGGCTCGCCGCATCGTGACCGATGTCGACAATTTGCGCACAACTGCTCGTAATGTCAGCTACGGTCTGCAGGGGCGGATTGCAGTGGGGTATTGTACACCGTTGCTAGCAGGCAACCTCAGGCTTGCGATTGCAGGCTATCTTACGAAGTTCGCGGACGTTCAATTCGACGGAATCGAGGCGAGTCTCGAGAAACTATTCCACGGGCTGCAATCCCACGCGCTCGATGTCGCGGTCGCGCCAATCGGCTTTGGCGAAGACGGGATCGTGTCGCGGCGCGTCTGGTCCGAACGACTCTTTGCCGTGCTGCCCGACGATCATGCGCTTGCGGAAAAGGAACAGCTTTATTGGCAGGACCTGCGGCGAGAAGTTTTCGTTGTCTCGTCAGTCGGTCTTGGTCCAATATTTGGCAACCTTATCGCGGGACGGCTGACGGAACAGGGCAAGCGCCCCAATATTATCGTCCAGGACACGAGCCTGGAAAGCGTGTTGAGCATGGTAGCGGCAAAGCGCTACATCTCGATTGCGACCGAGGCCTCGCAGGGCGTGTCATGGACTGACATCTGCTTTCACGAGATCCACGATCCGACGGGCCCAGCGCGCCTTGAGTATGCCCTGTATTGGCGCAAGAACAATGATAACCCCGCGCTTAGGCGCTTCTTCGAGCTGATTGAGGAACGCTACCCCGGCTGAGCGGCGCGCCGCGCTTTCCCGAAGCTCCGGTCGGTTGCAATGAACCGCTCGATCATCGGCGGGATCAGTCGCTCGGGTGTAGGTGCATCCTTGGTATTTCCGCCGTTCAGCACCGTCGCATAGGCCAGCAGTTCCCTGTGCAATCGCGCCGAGACCTCAACAGTCAGGCGCACGGGCTTCTCGTCGGCCAGATCGGCGAGTTTGAGCCGGGTCATTGCCCGCCTCCAAACACCAGATCGCGCGTCACCAGCACCCGCACCGGAAATCCGGGCCGGATGGTCAGGGTCGGTCGGACATTGAGTTCGCGCGACACGATCTGCTCACCGGCGCGATTGATGCTGTCCTGCGTGCCGCGGCGGAACGCACGGGTAAGATTGCCGTCGTCGCCCGAACCGAACTCCGAGCCCGCGCCCAGCAGGGTCGAGACCAACGCCGCCTTGAGCACGCCTCCCCAGTGGTAATCGGTGCCGTCCTGCAGACCGGCAAAGCCGCGCGGGTCGGCAGCAGGCTGGCGTTCGAGCACGATCGAGCGGCCATCGGGCAGGATCAGCCGGTTCCAGGCGAGCAGGATTCGGCTCTGCCCGAAGGCGACATCGGCGTCATAGTCGCCGATCAGCCGCGATCCTTGCGGGATGAGCAATATGCGACCCGTCGGGCTGTCATAGACATTTTGGGTGACCTGCGCGGTCACCAGGCCAGGCAGGTCGGAGCGGATGCCGGTAATCAGTGCGGCCGGAATGACCGAGCCTGCCTGCAGGATCGAAGGTGAGGCCAGCCCGGTCAGCCGCTCGGCCGACACCGTGCGCCGGTCGCTGGCCCGTTCCAGAAATGCCTGTTTGCGGCCTGCTTCGGTCAGAGGCGCGGCAGAGGGCGCAGCAGCTCCACCATCGGCAGCTGGCTGAAGCCCTGCCAACCCTGTCGCACCACCGCTCGCTGGCGATCCCCCGCCGAAGAACAGGCGACTGCCGCGTGCGGCCTCGCGTTCCTGTTCGGCGCGCTGGCGGGCAACATCGGCGGCAGTGGCCGCAGGATTGATTGGAGGCGCAGGCGCCTGCGCGCCGATCGGCGGCAATAGAGCCACATCGCCGCGACGCTGCGCATCGAGGATCGGCTTGCCAAGATCACCGGGTAGTGGCGGGCCGAGCTTTGGGACCTGGCCGTAATCCTTGGGTGCGCCCGCGAGGTTGTCGGCTACCGCAGCGCCATCGGTGTTGTAGAGCTCTTCCGCCCCCTTCTGGCCAGCAGGCTGGAGCGCGTAGATCAGCGCGCCGCCTACAGCCGCGAAACCGCAAGCCGACGCGATGCCGATGGCTTTGCGCGACAGGCGCATGACGCGCGGGGGATCGCCGCGCAGCTTGACCGCGCTTTCAGGATCGGCGGGCGGCACCTCAGGGCGTCCGTCCTGTTCCCCGCTGTTCATGCCCGCCCCCGCCGGTTGGAGACGATCCGCACCGTCTGCTGGCCCTTGCGTCCGCCGAGCCGCAACTCGGCGCGGGCGAACAGCCGGTCGACAATCATGTAGCGACCGGAGACGCGGTAATTGACCAGCTCGGCTTCGTCCTTGGCGCCGATCACGAACAGCGGTGGCAATTCGCCCTGGGCGATGCTCTCGGGGAACTCGACGAACACCCGCACGCCGTCGTCGAAGGCACGCAATGGCCGCCACTCGGGCCGGTCGCCCTCGATCGCATAGTGGAAATTGAGCAGCGACAAGTCCATGCCTGCCGCCACCGGTGCCGCGCGTTCGGCTTCGGCGCGCGCCTGTCGCAGCGCGATCAACTGGTCCTGCGGGTAGGTCCAGGAGACCGAAGCCATGTAGACCGACGGGTTGGCGCGCAGTTCGAGATGGTAGGTCCGCCGATCGGTATTGATCACCAGGTTGGTGGCGATGTCGGGCCGGATCGGCTTGACCAGGATATGAACCCGGGCGGCGGGGCCGATCCCGCTCACCGTATCGCCGATCATCCAGCGCACGGTGTCGCCGGCGGCGACCGGACCGGAGCCGACCAGTTGCTCGCCTTCCTGCAGCGCGATGTCGGTGACTTGACCGGGCTTTGCATAGATCTGGTAGAGCGCGCCTTCGGTGAAGGGGAAGACCTGGATCGCGTTGATGAACCCGGTGCGCTCGGGCTGAATTCTTGCGGCTTCCATCGCCGCTCCCACCCTGTCCTGCAGAGTGGGGCGACTCTGGGACGGGCGGGAGCGGCCCGCAGCGTGGGGAGGGAGGCGCTGCGGAAACGCTTTGAGCTGACCGGGGAGCGGGAGCGGCACAGGGATCGCCACGACCGCTGGTTCCGAATGTGGTGCCTGCGCTACCTCGTTGGGGATCGCAGGCGCAGCAGACTGGTGCGTTTTCTGTTCCTGGGCCTGCGTAGGGAAAGCAAGCGCCGAGCTTGCGGCAAGTACGGCGGCGGCGACGCGGCGGTTCGTCGCAAAAAATGTGCTGATCATGATCCGAGTTCCTTCGACCAGTTGATGGCGTTGACGAAAATGCCGAGCGGGTTCTTGCGCAGGGCATC
>JADLBY010000155.1 GCA_020847445.1 Sphingomonadaceae bacterium
GCAAACTCCACCATAACGATGAACCCGGTGGCCACCAGCGACGCCGCATTCCGGGGTGGGGCATGCCCCACCCCGGAATACACCATCGCCTACACCGGAAATTACACCACGAGCGCGGACGCTAACAGATGATTCTGGAGATGGAATTTGGAAGATGATTTGGAATTACCGGTAACGGAAAGTTCGGTCATCGCCGCGTGGCTTATTCACCTGGTAGCCATTGTCGACGAGTTTGGCCTAGATCGAGACACCGCTGACATTTTGCAGGAGGCAGGTATCAATCCTGAATTGCTGAACGACCCTGGCGCGCGCGTGGCATCAGAGAAAATGAGCAGTTTTTATAAAATTGTCGGAAGAGTTACAGGCGATGAAGCCATTGGGCTTAGACTTGCCGAACGACTGACTCCAGGTTCCATGCATGTACTGGGTTATTCGCTATTCGCTAGCCGCACCTTGCTGACATTTTTTAGCCGGTGCGCCCGATTTTTCCGGCTGATTTCCCTCGCTGCCAACGCGAGTACGGAAATGCGTGATGGTACGTTAGTTTATGTCTTGAAAGTCCATGAAGAAATGCCTGCGCTTCGCCAGGACGCCTTTATCGCGACTGTGTTACGCTTCGCAAGGATGGCTTATCGGTCCAGTTTTTCCCCAATATTGGTTAAGATGCGCCGCCCGCCACCCAAAAAGGCATTGGCGCAATTTGACGACTATTTCTGCTGTCCGATTGAATATGATTGTAAACAACTAGAAATGCATATTGCTAAAACCGACTATCAACAGCCATTGCGCGGTGCCAATTCGGAAATTGTACGCTGTCATGACCAGATCGCGATGGAATATATCGCCAGATTTGATGATCAGCAGATCATACCGCGAATACAGGCAGCCATTGTGAAAATGCTGCCCGATGGTGATGTGTCGGTCGATGCTGTCGCCGGAGAATTGGGTATGAGCAATCGCAATCTGCAGCGGCAGCTGCAAAATGAAGGGTCGACCTTCAATGCAGTGCTGGACGATATGCGCAGGTATTTAGCAATTCGATACCTGCGTGCGGGGCGGCATTCGATCAAGGAGATATCCTATCTTTTGGGCTATAAGGACCCTAGCAATTTTTCCCGTGCATTTCGGCGTCTGACGGGAAAATCGCCACACGAATTTCTCGACACTACCGCGCCGCAAAGTGAATAATACGCCGCGATGACACCATTGACGTGTGTTTGGCGTGTGGTGGCGAGTTTGCCCTCTCCCAAAATTTCCCGATCCGGATATGCCCTTGGTCTGGATATGGCATAGCGCAGTGGCTGGTTACAAAGCCTGCGCATGCACTGGGAGGGATCTAAGGTGGCAGAGTACGAAACGATCAACTTTGACGTCAGCGATGGTGTGGCCACCGTTAGGCTGAACCGTCCCGATGCTATGAATTCGCTATCGACCACGATGGTGCGGGAATTAGCACAGGCTGTCAGTACCGTCGAGCAGGATGATGCCATCCGTGCGCTGATTGTCACCGGCACCGGTCGCGCTTTCTGCTGCGGGGCAGACCTCAAAGGCGTGCTGTCGGAACTGCTGTCGGGGGATACGGATGGATTTACGGGTTTTCTTGGCTCGATCCAAGACGTCTTTGTCCAGATACGCGAAATGCCCAAACCGACCATTGCAGCTCTCAACGGGCTGACGCTGGCCGGTGGGCTGGAAATGGCGATTTCCTGCGATATTGTGCTTGCTGCCCGCAGCGCCCGGCTAGGGGACAGCCACTCCAACTTTGGTGTTCTCCCCGGCGGTGGATGCGGCACCATCCTGCCGCGCTATATTGGCGAGAAGAAAGCCAATCTGCTTCTCTTCTCGGGCGACAACTGGTCAGCTGAGGAATTCGAGAAGATGGGTTTTGTCAGTACGGTTCACGATGATGACGCGCTGCTGGGCGAGGCTAAAAAGCTCGCATCAAGACTGGTGCAGAAAAGCCCGCTGGTTCTCGCAAAGATGAAAGAAATGGTCGAGCAGGGCACACAGCTTAACACGCGCGACGCGCTGGCACTGGAAAGCCGTCTGCTCGCCGAGCATGCCAAATCTGCAGATTTCCTCGAAGGCCTGTCCGCTTTCAGCGAAAAACGCACTCCGAAATATACAGGAAAGTAAGAGCCCGCCTCGCCCGGCTAGCAGAAAGGAAAACCTGACCATGGAAAAGACATATATTGTCGGCGTCGGCATGACGAAATTCGGCCGACATCCTGATCGTGAAATTGCCAGTTTACTCAATGAAGCGATTGCGCAGGCAGTCAAGGACTGCGGCGCGGGTAACCGCGATATTGACGCAATCTATCACTCCAGCTCGACCCAGGGTTTCCTGCAAGGGCAGACCTTCATCACCGGACAGGTGGCGCTCAGCCAGATCGGATTTTCCGGAACACCCGTCTTCAACATCGAAAATGCCTGCGCGTCCAGCTCAACCGCATTTCATCTTGCGATTCAGGGTGTGGCATCGGGAATGCACGATATTGTGATGGCGGCAGGCGTGGAGAAAATGAACATCCCCGACAAGGCCAAGATGTTTGCGGTATTCGATGGTGCATGGGATGTTGCAACCCCTGAAGACAACGAGAAACGTCTGGTCCAGCTGGGTGAAGGTGTAGACAAGCCTGACGGGTCTGAATCGCCCAACCCCTATAGCGTCTTTATGTCTGTCTATGCCGCGTTCGGTCTCAACCACATGAAGCGCAACGGAACCACCCAGCGCCAGATCGCGGCAATTGCAGCAAAAAATCACCAGCATTCGGTGCACAACCCGCTGTCGCAATATCAGCAACCCTATTCGATTGAGGAAGTCCTCGCCGCTCCGCCGATCACTTACCCGCTGACATTGCCGATGTGCGCGCCGATCTCCGACGGTGCTGCTGCAACAATTATCTGCAACGAGGCCGGTTTGAAAAAGTTGGGCGCTGACAAATCGCGCGCGATAGAAGTTCTCGCCAGCGTCACTATGAGCGGCAATCCCGAACGGACTGCTGACGAACCGGAGAACCATATGGCTCGCCTCGCGGCGCAGAAGGCCTATGACACGGCTGGTCGCTCGCCCGAGGATATGGATGTTGCAGAAGTGCATGATGCAACTGCTATTGGCGAGCTGATGCATGCCGAGAATCTGATGCTGGTCCCGATGGGGGAGGCGGGTCCGGCGGCAGAACGCGGCGATTTCACTGTCGGCGGACGTATCCCGATCAACCCGTCGGGCGGTCTTGAATCGAAAGGGCATCCGATTGGCGCAACCGGCCTCGGGCAGGTGCATGAGCTTGTCACACAGCTGCGCGGAGAAGCCGGTGCACGGCAAGTGGAAAATGCCCGGCACGCGGTTCATGAGAACAGCGGTGGCCTGATCGGCATCGAAGAAGGTGCCGCCGTGGTCAACATTTTTGGAAAGGCAGAGGGATAATGAGCAACATCAACTTCCTGTTCAACGAAGACGAGCGGATGGCGATTGGCGGTCTGCGCCGGTATCTGGACGAGCAGCTCGAACCCGAATTGAAGAAACTTGGCGAAAGCTTTTACCCAAAGGAAAAAATGATCGAATGGGCCGGACATCTGACCCAGTTCGGCATGATCAACGCGCCGCAGCAAACCGAACATGGCGGACTTGGCATGTCCTGGCGATTGCACGTCCAGTTGATCGAGGAACTGGCCTACAGCTCGGGTGATCTGGCGGTTGCAATGCTGGTCAATGCTTCGGCCACTTCCATGCTACTCAAGCTGGCGAGTGACGATTTGCGCGAACGCTATGCTGAACCCTTGCTTCAGGGCAAGATCTTCGCAGCGGTAGGCATTTCGGAACCGGGCATCGGTTCGGACGTCTCCGGCGTGACCACACGCGCTGTGCGCGATGGCGATGACTGGGTGATCAGCGGCGAAAAGACCTGGATTACCAATGGCGAATACTCGGATATTTTCATCTGCACCTGCCGCACCGATGACAACCAGCTTACCCACATTCTGCTCGACAGAAACGAGCACCCCTACGAGGTGCGCGGTATCCCCAAAATGGCTCTTAACGGCCAGTCGACCGCACAGGTCTTTATGGATAATGTGCGCGTACCAGTCAGCAATACGGTGGGTGAAATCGGGTCGGGCCTTAAAAATACTCTGACACTGTTTGAGCGTGCCCGAATTCACGTTGCTGCATGGGGCTATGGCATTGCCCGCCGAGCGCTGGATGAATCGATTAAATATGCGCAGGAACGTGAACAGCACAGCAAGGTTATCGCCGGACACCAGCTAATTGCTGACAAGATCGCAGTCATGGCCACGCGGATCGACGCCGCGCGTCTGCTGTCGCTTCGGGCCGCAGCCATGGTCGATGCCGGTGAGCGCTGCGATGTCGAATGCGCGATGGCCAAATGGTACGGTACCGAGATCGCCGTCGACGCAACGCGGCAGGCAGTCCAGATTCATGGCGGTAATGGCGTGACCAAGGAATTCATTGTCGAACGGCTCGCGCGCGAAGCAATGATCACGCCCATTCCCGACGGGACAACGGAAATTCAAAAGCTTCTGATCGCACGCGGTCTAACCGGCGTTTCGGCATTCAAGTGAGCCTGAGCAGAGCATGACGGAAAAGAAGGGGCCACTCGCCGGAATCCGGGTCATCGAGATGGAGGGGATTGGTCCCGCTCCGTTTTGCGGAATGCATCTGGCCGATCTCGGCGCTGATGTCATTCTGGTAGAGCGAAAGGTAAAAGGCACAGATCCTGGCTCGACCATGCCGATTGGGATCCTCAAACGCGGCAAACGTTCGATCGCGCTCGATCTGAAAGATGCTGACGACAAGGCAATCCTGCTCGATCTGGTTGCAAGCGCCGACGCGTTGATCGAAGGGATGCGCCCCGGTGTGATGGAGCGGCTGGGTCTGGGGCCGGAGGTCTGTCACCAGCGCAACCCCGCACTGGTCTATGGTCGGATCACCGGCTGGGGGCAGGAAGGGCCGCTGTCGCAAGCTGCTGGTCACGATATCAATTATGTCGCACTATCATCGGCGGGTTGGTACGCAGGACCTACCAGTGGTGTTCCCCTGCCTCCACCTGCAATGGTCGGTGATCTCGGCGGCGGAGCCAACTATCTGACAATCGGAATTCTGACCGGTATCATCCAGGCCCGCGCAACGGGTAAGGGCGATGTGGTCGATGCCGCAATTGTCGACGGTGCTGCGCACATGATGAACCTGATCTTCGATCTGCTCCCCAAGGGGCTGATGAAACAGGAACGCGGTGTCAGTGCGCTCGATGGGGCTCCGTGGTACGGCACCTATCGCTGCGCGGATGGTGAACACATTACTGTGGGCAGCCTCGAACCCAAATTCTATGCCGAATTGCTGCAAAGGCTGGGACTTGGCAATGATCCGGTTTTCGCCAAGCAGTTCAACCAGGAGGATTGGCCACAACAAGCCCGAAAATTTGCCGAATTGTTCGCTTCTGAACCCTGCGCGCATTGGTGCACATTGCTGGAAGGCACCGATGCATGCTTTGCTCCGGTAACAAGTCCCGAGAGCGCGATGGAACATCCGCACAACAAGGCTCGCGGCATCTTCGAGGACAGCAAAGGCTACCAGCAAGCCAATCCCGCACCGCGATTTACTGCTTCTCCGGCAGCGACGGCCGCCGCTCCACCGGAGCATGACGAGCACCGTCAGGAAATTCTCGACGAACTGGGTGCTGCCAAGAGACGATGACTTGGCGCAATCGGCATGGTCTGCGCGATTGCTTTTGCATCATGCTCCATGTCACTTTAGTCTGTGAGAATATCGCTTTGCTCGAGCAGGGCTGACACGGAGAGGCCCCGGAAACGGGGGAATAGCATGGCCAATATCACGCATTTTCTAAGCAAGTCCGCGCCTGCTTTGTTGCTCGCAAGTCTGGCGTCCCTTTCGGCATGTAGCTCAGGCACCGGGGATGGCGCTGTTACTGAGCAGGAATTGCTCGAAGCCGGGGAAAATGCGACTGACTGGCTCTCCCACGGGCGCACCTACAATGAAGAACGCTTCAGTCCGCTGGAGCAGATAAATGCTGAGAATGTTGAAGAGCTGGGCCTCGCCTGGGAAGCGCCGCTCGGAAGTTTTCGCGGCATTGAGGCTACACCAATTGTGGTAGATGGCGTTATGTTCACCACTGGATCGTGGAGCGAAGTTATCGCGCTCAACGCTGCAACCGGTGAAGTGCTGTGGAAATATGATCCCGA
The DNA here is from genome assembly GCA_020847445.1 of Sphingomonadaceae bacterium. Taxonomy (GTDB): domain Bacteria; phylum Pseudomonadota; class Alphaproteobacteria; order Sphingomonadales; family Sphingomonadaceae; genus Sphingorhabdus_B. The sequence continues at coordinate 6,220 of JADLBY010000155.1, forward strand.
AGTGCCGCGTGAAAAGGGCCGCCATGCCTGTTGCGATGTCGTCAATCGCGGTGTCGCGGTCTATCAGGGCAAACTGTATTTTGGGACAATTGACGGGCGGCTGATGGCGCTCGACCAGAAGAGTGGCCAGCAGGTCTGGGAAACCCGTACTTTCCCGATAGAGGAACCCCACACAATCACCGGCGCACCGCGCGTGGTGAAAGGGCGTGTGATAATCGGTAATGGCGGCGCAGAATTCGGTGTGCGCGGTTTCGTAGCAGCTTACGACGCTGAAACTGGCGAGCAGGAATGGAAGTTCCATACCGTCCCGGGAAATCCGGAGGACGGGTTTGAAAACAGCGCGATGGAAATGGCCGCCGAAACCTGGAAAGGTGAATGGTGGGAGCTGGGCGGCGGTGGAACCGTCTGGGATTCCATGGCCTATGACCCCGAGCTGGACCTCCTCTATATCGGCGTTGGCAATGGCGCGCCGTGGAACCAGAAGGTTCGCAGCCCGGGCGGTGGCGACAATCTGTTCCTGTCTTCCATTGTGGCGCTTCGACCCGATAGCGGTGAATATGTATGGCACTATCAGACCACGCCGGGCGAAACCTGGGACTTCACTGCGACGCAGAGCATCATTCTGGCAGATCTGAAGATTGAAGGACAGACACGCAAGGTCTTGATGCAGGCACCGAAAAACGGCTTCTTCTATGTTATTGACCGGACCGACGGGAAGCTGATCTCTGCCGAGAATTTTGTGCCTGTCACATGGGCAACAGGAATTGATCCGGAGACCGGACGCCCGATCGAAAATCCCGAAGCACGCTTCCCCGGAGGTATGGCGCTGGTCAAGCCGACACCCTTCGGCGCGCATAACTGGCATCCGATGTCCTATAGTCCGCAAACCGGACTGGTCTATATTCCCGCGCAGGACATGCCGTTTCTCTATCGTGATCAGATCGAGGGTTCGGTTGCACGGGTAGACCGGGAAGGACTCAATACAGGTGTCAATCTGGCCGATCCGCTCCCCGGAACAGAGGCAGAGAGGCGCGCATTGATGAAACAGATGATCCGCGCACAGCTGGTCGCATGGGACCCGGTCGCGCAAAAAGAAGACTGGCGGGTTGATCGCGATCGCATCTGGAATGGCGGAACCCTGGCGACAGGCGGGAACCTAGTATTTCAGGGTACGACCAATGGCATTTTCAGTGCTTTCAACGCGAAGACGGGCGATGCGCTCTGGTCCTTCACGGTCGGCAGCGCGATGGTTGGCGGCCCGGTTTCCTACGAGGTCGATGGCGAGCAATATGTCGCGGTCTCGGTCGGCTGGGGCAGCGGTGCCAACCTTCTGGCCGGCTATTATGTCGGACCCAAGGGCGGGCAGGTCGAAGGGCGAGTGATTGCTTTCAAGCTGGGTGCCAATGGCGAAATCACTCTCCAGCAGCCCGCGATGCGCAAACTGCCCAAACCGACACGACGCCCCACTTCTGCCGAGGCCGTCACGCGCGGCACCGACCTATACGGACGTTTCTGCGGCATTTGCCACGGCGGCGGTGCGATCTCGGCGGGCACGACGCCTGACCTGCGATATTCAGCAACACTGGGCAGTGATGCCTTCAACGCCTTCGTTCTCGAGGGTGTGGCTGCAGCCAACGGCATGCCCAACTTCGGCGAGCGACTGAGCAAGGAAGAAGTTAGCGATATCGAAGACTTCCTGCTGTCGCGCGCATGGCTTGCTTATGAGGACACAAGCGAAAGCAAATCTGACTGACACCCGTGCGCGGTCCGGCCTGGGCCGGTGCGCAGCTGACCAAGAGAGAACCGTACATGAAAATACATCTGAACACTGCGGCCCTGTTGCCACTCACGCTCGCGCTTGCAGCCTGCAATGGCGGTTCCACCGCCAGTAGCCCTGAAATGCCACCGATGAACCCGTTTCTGATCGATAGCGAGTTGGCGACCACCCATTACGGGCCAGCGCAGCAGGATTCGCTGCCCTTTGAAGGGCCGATAGGTATTCATGAACTTGATGAAAGCCAGATCCAGCGTGTTGGCGGCGGGATGGTCAATATCGCCATTCTTCAGGGGCCAAAGTATGAATCAGGCGAAGAAGTCATCATCGCTGCCAACAACAATCAGGTGGCAAAGATACTGGTCAATGACGGCAAATATGAACTGATTGCCGCAACCCCGATCGACGGCCAGCCTCATATGTCGGGCGAAGATGCCGACAAGCTCGCAGCGCAGATTGATGCGGCGGGAACAGAGCAGGAGGTTCTTGAAATCCTCAACAAGGATTACTCCCGCTATGTCGAGCAGGTTGTTGCCCGCGCGGCGATCTACAATATCTCAGATAAAGACGGTAATTTCTACACTGTGGTCAACAATGACGTCGTGGTTTTCGCCGATGAGGAACCCGGCAATCCGCGTTCTGCAATGGTCGAGAAAAACCGCTTCCGTCTGCCAGCGGAGTATTTCAGTCCGACGCTGGAAGACCCGGATGCGGTTTTTGGTCTGGGCATGACATATGACGGCAATCTGGTCATGGTCACGATGGGCGGTGTTGTCGCCGTGGTTGACCGTGAGTTCAAGAATGACCCGATCATCCATCGTCTGGCTGATGAGGAACAGGTCACCAACAGCATCGCGATTGACAAGGATGGCGGCATCTATGTGCTGTCCAACAAGAAGATGCACAAAATGGTGTGGGATGGCAGCCAGCTGTATACTGACAGCAATGGTGCCTGGTCGTGTGAATATGACAGTTTTGAAGGCAAGCTGGGCGGCGTCAGCTTGGGTAACGGCTCTGGCTCTACCCCCTCGCTCATGGGATTTGGTGACGAAGAAGACAAGCTGATCGTCATCACTGATGGCTCTCTCGTGATGAATATGGTTGCTTTCTGGCGCGACGAAATTCCGGAAGGCTTTGAACAGAAACCCGGCACCAAATCGCGCCGCATTGCCGATCAGATCAAGGTCTCGTTTGGCAAGGACAATCTTGATCGTGCACAGTCGGAACAGTCGGTTGCGGTCTATGGCTATGGCGCGCTGGTAGTGAACAACACGCTGCCAACACCGCTGCCTACCATGCTCGAAAATGTGGTGACCTCCGGCTTTACCCGCGAGGGGCCGACCGGTGCGGAAAAATTCGAGTGGGACAGCAAGAATGACCGCTGGACCCGCGCCTGGGCGAACCCTGATGTGGCAAGCCCCTCCACCGTTCCGATGATCTCGGGCGGGTCGAACCAAGTCTATGTAAACGGTTTCGTTGACGGAAAATGGGAAATAACCGGTCTCGACTGGGACACTGGTGAAGTCGCAACCCGCCTACGGATGGGCAAGAGCCAGAAGTACAATGGCGCCTATTCGGTCATCGCCATGCTGCCGGGCGGCGATATCGTACTCGGTGGATTGTTCGGCACGATGCGGATCAGAACTGAAGAAAACGAACAAGGGCAGTAGAGGTATGGCGCTGACGGCACCGACGGGTTCAGCCAGCGACCCAACCGAATCCGCGATAGTCGAACTGGAGCACTTGTTTGAAACACAGCGAGCGCTAACCCGCAAACGCGTGTCGCGCAGTTATGAAGAACGGATGGACCTTCTCATGCGTCTCGGAACCATGTTCGAGACGCATGAGGAAGAAATGATCGAGGCAGTAACCGAGGATTTCGGCATTCGCAGCCGACATGAAACGGTTCTGACCGATATGATGCTGGTCCTGTCCGAGATAAAATATGCCCGACGGAATCTGCGCAAATGGATGAAGGACCGCCGTGTAAAAACCGATATCTTCGGCCAGCCAGGGCGGTCATTCCTCCATCCGCAACCGCTGGGCGTCGTCGGCATTATCGGTACCTGGAATTACCCTTTCGGAACCGTCTTTGCCGGAGCGGCAGGCGCGCTTGCAGCGGGCAACCGCGTCATTGCCAAGCCGAGCGAAGTGTCGCCTCGCTCTGCTGACTTAATGGCTCGACTGGCCGCAACTTACTTTTCCGAAGAGGAATTGGCTGTGGTTCTGGGTGAAGCGGAACTGGCCAGTCGGATTACATCACTGCCCTTCGATCATATTCTGTTCACCGGTTCACCGGCCATTGGCAGAAAGGTCGCCCTAGCAGCTGCTGCAAACCTTACCCCGGTAACTCTTGAGCTGGGTGGCAAATGTCCAGTCGTTATTGATCCGTCTGCATCCCTGCCCAATGTTTGCGAGAGCCTGGTGTTCGGCAAGCTGCTTAATGCCGGGCAGACGTGCATCGGGGCAGATTATGCGTTCGTTCACGAAACCATATTGGGCAGCTTTGTCGAGCAGATGGGCGAACAGGTTGCCAATTGCTATGCTGATATTGAGGACAATGCCGATTACACCAGCATCATCAACCAGCGCCAGTACCAACGCCTTGTCGGATTGCTGGATGACGCCAGAAGCAAGGGCGCAACAATCATAAACCTGGCCGGTGATGGAGACGGCCTGATGCCCAACCGCAATAGAATCGCACCGCTTGCAGTGCTGAATGTTTCCGATGATATGGCGCTGATGCAGGAAGAGATATTCGGGCCAATTCTTCCGATACTGCCTTTTCGTACGACCGAAGACGTGACCGACTATATTAACAGGGGTCCCAGGCCGCTGGCACTCTATCATTTCGGTGAGAACAAAAGCAGCCAGCGTTCCATCCTCGAAGAAACTCATGCCGGTGGCGTCACGCTAAACGGAACAGTAATGCATGTATTCCAGCGTGGCCTTCCTTTCGGAGGGGTCGGCAATAGCGGGATTGGCGCTTATCTGGGTCCTTCGAGCTTTGAACGATTTTCGCACTTCAAACCGATTTTTCGGCAGTCGAAGCTCAATATGCTCGGGCAATTATTGCCTCCCTACTCGGCAAAGACGGGCAAGTTTCTGGATGTTTTCAAGAAGCTTCTATGAAGCGGATACTGTCAGACTAAACGTACCTGATTGAAGTTTGGCGCTGGTCGAGCAGGGCGGGGCGCATGCCCAGACGCAAGAAACCGGCCGGCCCGTTCCGTTACTTCAAGTCATCGCCGGAAGTGACCCGCCTTTTTGAAATGCGTAAGTTTGTACCCGGTGTCTGCCCCACGAACACCACCGGCTTTACCGGCACTCTGGTGGCGAAGCTCAGATAATATCCAATGGGCCCCCTGCACTAGGTTCAGAATTACAAGTCCACCACTGTGATGCTGCTCGATACCCCGACGTTCTGTTGCACGGCGAAGATGAATTTGTCTTTGTTGAGGTCAAGTCGTCCTCTGATCGATTGAGCGAAGATCAGAAACGATGGATCACGGACAACTCAAACTGTCTAAAACTGCCATTTCGATTGGCGAAAATTCATAAAACCCATGTGCAATAGTTCCCACAGGGAGATTGAGATTGTCAACGTTGGGCCGCTTTCTGCTTGCCTGAAACGTACCTCCCCTCCCCTAGGGGATATCCACCGCTCGGACTAATGGTGAATGGCCGGTTTCGGAAAACAAGAATTGAAACTCTTAAGGCTGGCTTTGGAGCGCAAAGCTGACGCGAGCAATTAACCCCAATTTGCAGAGACTGAAGCTGCTCTCCTTTACCGATCAGTCTGATTCCTCCGCCTCAAACGCCCGCTTGCCTTTGCGTCTGAACAGCACCAGCGCCTGCGCACCGTCCGGCCCGCGCAGCTTTGCGGCGACGGTGAGAAACGCGCCGTAGAGTGCGGCGCGATCATCATCGGTCAGCTCGACCAGATCGGCCTTGGCAACCAGGCCACCAAGCTCGATCAGTTGCCGGGTTCGCTCGAGTCGCTTGATTTGCCATTCGCGCATGTCGGTTCGCGCCTTTGCCGCCTCAAGCCGATGCCGCGCCGCCATCAAGCGGGAGAGTGCCTTCCTGCTGCTGGCGAGGTCCGCTCGCAGAGTCGCGTGACTTGCCCTGAAAGAAGGCCGCGCCTCGCTTGCGCCAGCCCTCCCCGATTGCCTTGTCGGTGTTGGCGGCAGCGTCGAGCAGCGCGCCTGCAAGGGTCTCGGCATCGAGCGCGTCGGCTCCGGTCGCCGTGACCAGCGCGCCGAGGTCGCGCACGCGGCGTTCCTTTAACTGCTTTGCCTTGTCGGCAAGTGCTTTGAGCTCCGAATCAAAATCACGGGGTTTGCGCATGAGAAGTCTCCATCATTGGTGTGATGGAGCCATGATAATCGTGCTTGTAATCCAATGCAGTAAGGTAGCCGGGACAGTGTGATACGGCCTAGTCCCGATCAGGATTTTATCATGAGAGGGCGCGCTTATACGTCGTGCCGACGTGACGTTTGCGGTGTAACTGGATCGCCGACATGGCAATCTTTCACTTCAGCGCAAAGGTTATCGGAAGGTCGAGCGGACGCAGTGCCGTTGCGGCAGCGGCCTATCGTGCAGGCGAACGGCTGCACGACGAACGCATCGACAGAACCCATGATTTCACCAACAAGGCGGGCGTCCTTCATTCCGAAGTGATGCTGCCGAAAGGTGCGCCTGAAGCCTTCGCAGATCGGGCCACGCTCTGGAACGCGGTCGAAGCCGCCGAGAAGCGCAAGGATGCCCAGCTTTCCCGCGAGGTCGAGTTCGCCCTGCCCCGCGAGCTGGCGAAGAAAGACAACATCAAGCTGGCGCGCGAGTTCGTCAAAACCGGGTTCGTCGAGAAAGGGATGATCGCCGATCTCAATGTGCATTGGGATATTGGCGAGGACGGCAGGCCCAAGCCGCACGCACATGTCATGCTGACGATGCGCGAGGTCACGAAAGACGGCTTCGGCGCAAAGGTCCGCGACTGGAACAAGACCGCGCTGATCGAGCAATGGCGCGAGCGCTGGGCCGATCATGTGAACCGCGCGATGGCGGAACGCGACATCGATGCACGGATCGATCACCGCAGCCTGGAGGCGCAGGGGATTGCGCTGGAGCCGCAGGACAAGATCGGCCCCGCAGCCTCGCGTATTGGCGGGCGCGGGCTGGAGGCCGAGCGGATCGAAGAACACCGCGCTATCGCGCAGCGGAATGGAGAGCGGATCATCGCCAACCCGGCGCTGGCGTTGGATGCCATCACGCATCAGCAAGCCACATTCACCAGGCGTGATCTTGCCGCGTTTGCTCACCGGCACAGCCACGGCAAGGAGCAGTTCGATGCGACTTACAATGCCGTGCGCA
>JADLBY010000156.1 GCA_020847445.1 Sphingomonadaceae bacterium
CAAACATGGGTGAACAGGCTTTCGGGCGACTGGCTGTGCGTCTGCCCGCCGAAAATCCCGCCGCCAAAGGGCGAACGCACCGTCATCGGGCAGATGAAATCGCCCGCCGAACGATAGCGCAACCGCGCGGCTTCACTGACCAGCTGGTCCAGCCCGGGATAGATATAGTCGGCAAACTGGATTTCAGGGACGGGACGCAGGCCATAGGCCGCCATGCCCACACCGGCGCCGATGATGCCACAGTCGCTGATCGGGGTATCGAACACGCGGGTCTTGCCATGTTTGGCCTGAAGCCCGGCGGTCGCGCGGAAAACCCCGCCGAAATAGCCGATATCCTCCCCCATCAACACGACATCGGGATCGCGATCGAGCATGATGTCGAGCGCGCTGTTGATCGCCTCGATCATGTTCATGGTCTTGCTGTCCGCCATCATTTCGGCTCCCATTCCAGGCCGAATTTGCGGTGCTGTTCGTCAATCATCTGGTCGCATTGTTCCTTCAGATGCCAGGGCATCTCCTCGAACACGTCCTGGAACATGGTTTCGAACGGCTGGTGCATGCCATGCCCCAATATGCCGTTGGCCTCGGCCTCTTTCTGGGTTTTCTTGACCAGATCGGCCAGTTCGTCATGCTGCGCCCGATGCTGCTCCTCGCTCCATTCGCCGAGCAGGAGGAGGTGCTTTTTCAGCCGGTCGACCGGATCCCCCAGCGGCCATTTTTCGAATTCCTGTGCCGCACGATAGGCACCGGGATCGTCCGAGGTCGAATGCCCCTCTGCGCGATAGGTGAAATATTCGATGAAGGTCGGGCCATTATTGGTCCGCGCGCGGTCGGCGGCCCAGCGCATCGCCGCATAGACCGCCAGCGGATCATTGCCATCGACGCGCAGCGAGGCGATGCCATAGCCGAGCCCGCGCGCCGCAAAGGTCGTCCGTTCGCCGCCTGCAATGCCGGAGAAAGACGAAATCGCCCACTGGTTGTTCACCACCTGCAGGATGACCGGGGCATTATAGACCGCGGCAAAGGTCATCGCGCTGTGGAAATCGCCCTCTGCGGTCGAGCCTTCGCCGCACCAGACGGCAGAAATGCGGGTGTCACCGCGCGATGCGCTGGCCATCGCCCAGCCCACCGCCTGCGGATATTGCGTCGCCAGATTGCCCGAAATCGTGAAGAAGCCGTAGTCGGGGGCCGAATACATGATCGGTAGCTGACGCCCCTTCAGATGATCCTGGCTGTTCGAATAGATCTGGTTCATCATCCGCACGATCGGATAGCCGCGCGTGATCAGGATGCCCTGCTGACGATAGCTGGGAAAGCACATGTCGTCGCTGGCCATTGCCATCGCAGTGGCGACCGAGGTTGCCTCCTCGCCGGTCGATTTCATGTAAAAGCTGGTTTTGCCCTGCCGCTGCGCGCGGAACATCCGGTCGTCGAACGCCCGTGTCAGCATCATGTTGCGCAACATGAGGCGCAGCTGGTCGGCATCAAGATTGGGGTTCCAGCTGCCTTTCGCCTGATGGTCGTCGTCAAGAACGCGGACCAGGCCGAATGCCAGCGGCTGGATGTCGGCGGGCAGCGCCCCCTCATCCGGGCGCGCGATCGCGTCGACCGCCGGGATGGACACATCGCTGAAATCGGCCTCATCGCCGGGGCGGAATTTGGGTTCCGGAATATGCAGCCGCAACGGCGCAAGATTGGACTTTTTGCCTGTCATCGCTTCCTCTCGTTCCCCCGCCGGGGCTCCATGCGAATCACATTTGTTTGTTGTCCGCCCTTGTTAGAATATTTCAAACTCCTTTTTAGGTCAACAAGTCTGACCTAAACCGCGACTGGCGCGGAAATATGGGCCTGCGGCTGATAGTCGAGCACCTCGAAATCCTCGATCTCATAGCCGAAAATGCTGTCGGGTTTGCGCAGCAGATGCAGCTTTGGCGCGCCGGAGGGGGTGCGCGCCAACTGCTCCTCGACCAGTTCGGCATGGTTCAGATACAGGTGCACATCCCCGCCCTGCCAAACCAGCTCGCCCGGCTCATAGCCGCACTGTTGCGCCAGCATGCGGATCAGCATCGACGCGGCAAAGACATTGAAGCCGAAACCCAGCCCCAGATCGCACGAGCGCTGGAACAGCAAACCGCTCAAAACCCCGTCGGCGACATGGAACTGATATGTCTTGTGGCACGGCGGCAGCGCCATCCGATCAAGTTCGGCAACATTCCAGCCTTCGAAAATATGCCTGCGCGACCCGGGATTGTTTTTAAGGCTCTCGACCAGCAATGCGATCTGGTTGATGCCCTTTTCGGCGCGGCGATAAAGCCCCTGCCCTGCATCCTCATAGCGTGGCCAGTTGACCCATTGCGCGCCATAGACCGGGCCCAGATCGCCCCATTTTTCGGCAAAATTGATATCGTCGATTATCCGCTGCTCGAAATCTTCCTGGGAAATCGCGTCGCCCGTCTCGCGTCGATAGCGTTCCAGCGGCCAATCGGTCCATATCCGCACCTTCTGCTTCAGCAGGTTGCGGATATTGGTATCGCCGGTGAGGAACCACAGCATCTCGCGCGCGGCGGTTTTCCAGAAGATGCGCTTGGTCGTCAGCAACGGGATGGCGTTGTCGGCCAGCGAAAAGCGCATCGTCGCGCCGAACAGCGATCGGGTGCCCACACCGGTACGATCTTGCTGCACCGCGCCCTCGGTCCAGATGCGCCGCATCAGCCCCAGATATTGTTCCTCATAATGGCTCATTCCGAGCGCCTTCCCCGTCGAGTCTGCATGTGGCGAAGCTATTCGCAGAACGCGCAATCGGCAATGGCCAGATTATTGCATCTTTACGCTTGAAAGGCCGGGAACGCCCTTCTATAGGCACCGCCTGCCTTGCCGGTCCTGCACCGGCTTCAAGCATCGGTCGGGGAATAGCTCAGCCTGGTAGAGCACTGTCTTCGGGAGGCAGGGGCCGGAGGTTCGAATCCTCTTTCCCCGACCATTTTGCTCCATTTTGAAACATTTGGCGCCGCGCATTAACCATTCCTTGAGGATGCCGCCTTATCGCGTGAACGATGCACGCGCGCATAGTCATTGTGGACGACAGGTCGACCAACCTGCGCATTTATGCGCAGTTCGTCGCCATGATGGGCGCGGAGTTTTCCAGCAAATGCTTCCAGAGCGCAAAGGAAGCACTGCTTTGGCTGGAAAAGGAGCCTGCCGACCTGCTGGTTGTCGACTATCGCATGCCCGAAATGAACGGGGCGGACTTCATCCGCGCGATCAGGGCAAAGCCGACTGGCCACGACATTCCTGCCATTGTCATCACCGCGCGTCAGGATCGCGAGTGTCGCATTGCCGCCCTGGATGCGGGGGCAACCGATTTTCTGCAAAGCCCCGTAACCGATACCGAGTTTCGCGAACGTGCGTTGCTGCACATCGGCCAGCATCGCAAGCGGCGCGAGCTTGAAAAGCGGGTCAGTGCCATCGCGTCCGAGGATGCCGACACGCTGAAAAGCAGTGGCAAGTCGATGCTCGAGCAGATCATCGACACGACCCCCATTCTGATCAACGCGACGGATCGCAACGGCAAATTCCTGTTCATGAACAGCTACCAATCCGCGCTGTTCGGGCTCGAACCGGATTTGCTCGTCGGGCAGTCCATATCGAATGTGCTCGATGCTGCGATTGCCGAACGGGAACAGCGGCGCAACGCGCTCATCATCGAGAACGGGCAGTCGATCCCCAATTATGAGGAAGTTTTCCGCAGCGACGGCATCGAACTGACCTTCCATTGCAACAAATCGCCTTTGCGCAACAAGGACGGCCAGGTCATTGGCGTGCTGACCTCTGCCGTTGACATCACTGCCCGGAAATTCGCGGAGGAACATCGGGCGCATCTGGCGTTGCATGATATGCTGACCGGGCTGCCGAACCGGGCGCTGCTGGCCGAACATATGCGCCAGACTATCGAGGATTGCACGAGTCAGGACAGCAAGTCGGCCCTGCTGCTGGTCGATCTGGACCGCTTCAAGGTCATCAATGACACGCGTGGGCATCAGGCTGGCGACATGCTGCTTCGGCAGGTCGCCGAGCGGATCAATGCGTCGCTGGAGGCCAATGAGCTTGCCGCGCGGATCGGCGGCGATGAATTTGCGATCATCCTGCGCGACGTGAAGGATGTTGCCGACGTCAGCAGCAAATGCCTGCACCTACTGTCACAAATCGGCCGCGCCTACTCTATCGGCGACGCCGATCAGCTCATCGGTGCCAGCATCGGCGTCGCGCTTATTCCGGACGACAGCAATTCGCCCGACGAGTTGCTTCGCCTCGCCGATCTGGCAATGTATGAAGCGAAATCCAGTGGGCGCAACTGCCACTGCTTTTTTTCGCCCAAGCTTAATCAGATCGCGCAGTTCAACGCGGGCGTTGAGGCAGATTTGCGGCGCGCGCTGGACAAGGACGAGTTCTTCCTTGAATATCAGCCTATTGTCGATGCGCAGTCGACCGCAATAACGGGGCTTGAAGCGCTGCTCCGCTGGCAACATCCGACTCGTGGTCGGTTGATGCCGAACGATTTCATGCGCGTTGCCAACGACACCGGCCTGATCGACCGCATCGGAAGCTGGGTGATTGGATCGGTTTGCCGGCAAATTGCGGAATTCTCGGCAAAGGGCATCGAACTGCCGCACATTGCCGTCAATGTTTCGCCCCGCCAGTTCCACGCCGCCAATATTTCGAGCGAAATACTGGCCGCGATCAAGACGCATAACATCCAGCCCGGTCAGCTGGTGATCGAAATCACCGAAGAACTGCTGCTGAATCAAAGTCAGGCCTTGATGGATCAGCTGATTTCGCTGCGGGAAAACGGCATCGAATTGTCCATCGATGATTTCGGGACCGGCTATTCGTCGCTGCAATATCTGCGCGACCTGCCGGCAAGCCGCCTGAAGATCGATCAGACTTTTATCGCCCGTATCGAGAATTCGGGCGTCGACCGCGCGATCGTTTCCACCATCGCCCATCTGGCCCATGCCCTCGACATGCGGGTCGTTGCCGAAGGCGTGGAAACCGAAACCCAGCATATGCTGCTCCGCGCCGCCGGTTGCGACGAATTGCAGGGCTATCACTTTGGCCGCTCGCTGTCGGTCGACCAGCTGTATGAACGATTTCTGGGTGGCGCAGAATCGCGCGAAGGACGCGCCGAATGAGCGGCGCCGAACCCAAAATTGCCAGGCTGCAGCCGGAACAGGAAATCCTGCTCAATCGGCTGGTGCTGGGTGTCGCATCGTGCATTGCGGTCTATTTCCTCGCTTATAACGGCTTCGTGCTGTCGGCCTTCATTGCCTATCTTTCGCTGAACGCGACATTGTTCGTGATGCGGCAAAAGGGTATCTGGCCGCAGGAATGGCGCTGGACTGCCGCTATCGTGCTGGATGTCGGCATGGCCTTCGCCGTGATGATGCGCGCGACCGAAACCATGTCCTTCTTCTACCCGATGCTGCTTTGGGTCATATTGGGCAATGGCTTCCGCTATGGTGTCCGATATCTGGCCTTCACCGCCATATTGTCGGTTGCGGCATTCGGAACGGTGGTTCTTACCACCGAATATTGGGCGCCAATTCAAATGCTTGGCTATAGCCTGATACTCGCCCTTCTGGTCATCCCGGCATATTGCTCAACGCTGATCCGCAAATTGTCAAAAGCCAAGGAAGAAGCGGAAGCGGCGAACCGTGCCAAGAGCTACTTCCTTGCCAGCGTGAGCCACGAACTGCGGACGCCGCTCAATGCCATTATTGGCTATGGCAACCATCTCAAGCAGATGGGCATGCCGAAAAACCAGCATGACATGGTCGATGCCAGCGTACTCGCCGGTGAACATCTGCTGCATCTCATCGAACAGCTTATCCAGATTGCGCGGAGCGACTCCAATCGGGCGACGGTTGTGCGCCGCCCCATGCAACTGACGGGAATTTTCACCGAAATTCGCGACATCATGATGGTGCGGGCGGAGGAAAAATCCCTTTCGCTGCAGATCGCGGCCGAACCGTTCAGCGACCAGATTGTCGACGGTCCGGCAGATATCGTCCGCAACATCCTGCTGAACCTGACCGGAAATGCGATAAAGTTCACCGAGTCCGGTACGGTTTCGATCCAGGGTGGAATCCAGCAGGCCGATAAGGGGGCGAACCTCTGGTTCACCGTTTCCGACACGGGCATCGGCATTGCCAAGGAATCCGCGGTCCGGATATTCGAGCCCTTCCAGCAGGCTGACGACACGGTGATGAACCGCTTTGGCGGAACCGGGCTGGGGCTGGCGATTTGCAAGCAATTGGTCGAACAGGTCGGCGGCAGCATTTCCGTCGACAGCAATCTTGGCGTGGGGAGCACGTTTACGGTCAGCATCCCCGTCGCCGTTGCGGACGAGGCAACTGTTCCCGATGCGGCGGCGACCGACAATCAGGAACCGACAAAAATTGTAGCCATTGGTCTGTTCAGCGCGGATCTGCTCGCAAGGGCGCAGTCTGCGGGCAATTTCCTCGTCCGCCAGGTCGAGTGCGATTCGGTGGACAAACTGGGCACGGCTCTTGCCAATATCGACCTTGCGGCCTTTGACATAGCGATGATCGACGACGGTCTGGCACAGCATCTGCTGCCCGAAAATCCGTTCTGGAACGAACTGTCCAAGGCCGAGGTCGCCGCCGTTCTGGTGTCCAGCAAAACTGCGCCCGATCTGGGTGACGTCGCCCTTCGCGCCGCGTTCGCATCGATCCTCCCCGTCGATGCGGGTTTTGCCGAGCTTCGCAGCGCCATCCGCATCGGCTGTTCCTTTGCGCACCGGCCCCATTTCGATGATGATAGCCGGACGTCATCCGGCAAAGCGGCGCCGGCGGCCGTTTCGCGGTCGGTGCTGGTCGCGGACGATAACCGGACAAACCGCAATATTCTCTCGGCAATTCTCGAGGCCGCCGGGCACACGGTCACCCAAGTCTGCGACGGCGATGAAATGCTCGAAATACTCGAACAGCAGACATTCGACATCGTTCTGCTCGACGTGAACATGCCGCGGCTGAACGGCGCCGATGCCTGCATCATGTGGCGTCAGATCGAAGGTGGACGCGCGCACCTTCCGATCGTTGGCGTAACTGCGGATGCGACTTCTGAAACGGAAACCCGCTGTCTCAACGCCGGAATGGATCTGCGACTGACCAAGCCGGTGAATGCAAAGCTGTTGCTTTCAACGATCGACAGCCTGTGCGCCAAAGCGGAAGATCAGCCCGGCATCGCACGCGTCGACGATCCGTTGCAGAAAATTGTTGCAATATCGGGCGAAAAACTGGCGGTCGAAACCGATTCGCTTGATGCCGACCATATCAACTATCTCCGCTCGATCGGCGGCGACGGATTTCTGGCAGACATGATCGACGGCTATTTCGACGATGTGCAGGAGTCACTGGCGACAATGCAGAACGCGGTGAACGATGCCGATGCGCACCAGTACCGCTTTGCCGCCCATGCCTTCAAAAGCACTTCCAACAATATTGGCGCCAAAAATCTGGCGGCCATCTGTGCCAGCCTTGAAAAAATCTCTGAGGCGGATTTTATCGCCGACGGCGCACATTTCCTGCGCAAGGTGGAGGCTGAACTTGCGACTGTCCGGTCAGAACTCCAGTCTCTGCAATCCAGAACAAATCTGCGCGAAGCTTCCTAGGTCCTGACCCTAGCCAACGGCGGCAATCGAGCGCCGGATCCGCCGCTCCTGCGCATCGGCCAGCCTTTCCATCTTGCGGACATCGGCTTCGGTCAGCGTCATCGCCGTTTCGGCCCATACATTTGTAATCTGCAGCAGTTCATCAATTTCAACGGGATTTGCCGCGCGCCGGGCACGATAAACCGCCCGTTCGGCGGCGAAACGATTCCGATTGCGCTGGCAATATTCCACAATTGCCGCTTCACCCTGCCCGTCTTCGGCAAGCAGGTCGACGATGCCTAGGTCGTACAACTCTTCGGCTGAATAGATTTTTCCTTCCAGAATGAAGCGCTCGGCTGCTTTGCGCCCGACACGCCTCAACAGGAAACTATAGGCACCCATGCCCGGAAACAGGTTGAAGACAATTTCCGGCAGCCCCAATCGCGCGCTCCGTTCTGCGACCAGCACATCGAATGCAAGGGCATGTTCGAACCCGCCACCCAGTGCATCCCCCTGAACCAGCGCCATGGTAATGATAGGAGCGCCAAAGGCGTTGTAGTTTGCAAATTGCATCCTGACGCAGGTTTCCGCATATCGACGCATCGCCGCCAGATCGCGGGTCCGGATACATTCGGCAAAATGGCGCAAGTCGCCACCCAGATTGTAAATGCCCGGGGTCTTTGAGGCGCACACAAAATATCGAAGATCATCGGGTCCGCCATTGGCAGGCCGCGCGTAATTGTCTGCAATCCAGTCCTGCACCTGCTGGACTTCGGCACCAAGGCTATAGGTATAGCTCGGGCGTCCGCGCTGGTTCATGAACTGCCAGAATATCTGGTCCAGCTTATCGTGCCGGACGATGATTTCACCGAATTGCCGCCCGACAATGGGAACGCCAAATTGTTCCCCGGTGCCGAAATGCGGCAGTGTCAGGTCCGAAATCGATCTTTGCAGTCCGTCAGATTGACGGGAATAGGTAGCCATAACGCCCTCATAAGCGCGGAGATTTTTGCCTGGCCACCCCAACCGGCCCCTCTCCTTACCACAAAATCGCCACAAGCAAGGTCAAAAAATAGTTAACGGCAATTTCAGTATCCACCGGTTGACAAATTTTGTCTTGGATCGACTGCGTTAAACCGAGAATTAGTTCGGGATAATCGATACATATTGTGGAACCGGGTGCGCTCGACTTGCGCCCCGGTTACCGGACAAATCCTAGCTCAGCGGAACCAGTCGAACGGCAAATCCGCCACCCGGAGCGATGCGCAATGTCAGGCTGTCACTGCTCGTCATCGTCTTGCCCTCGATGGTGATCGCGTGCCGTTTTTCGGTGCGATAATCGGCATCGTCGCCGTCGCGATAGATTTCGGCCTTATAGCGTTTGCCGGGACTCAGGAAATCAAGCTTGAACGATACCGTCCGCGCCTCTTCATCACCGACCGCGCCGACATACCAGCCTTCGCCGCCGCGTTCCTTGCGGGCAATGGTCACATAATCGCCGATTTCGCCGTTGAGAACGCGGGTTTCCTGCCAGTCGGTGGGCACATCGCGGATGAATTTCATCGGCCCCGGATATTTGGCATAATTTTCCGGCGTATCTGCAACCATCTGCACGGGTGAATATAGAACCACGTAAAGCGCGAGTTGCTTTGCAATGGTGGACAGTATCGCACTTCCCCGCTCGCCTTCCAGGCTGAGAATGCCCGGTGTAAAATCCATCGGCCCTTCCAGCATTCGCGTGAAGACGACATTCGCTTCATGCTCGGGCGGGTTCTTTCCACCCCAGGCGTTATATTCCATGCCGCGCATACCTTCGCGGGCGACCCAGTTGGGATAGGTCCGGTGCAAACCTGTGCCTTTGACGGGTTCGTGGCTGTCGATCGCAATCCGGTATTTTGCCGCAGTCTCGACCACCCGCAACTGGTGATTCACCATCCACTGGCCTTCATGCCATTCGCGATATTTCCTGCCGTCCGGGTCTTCGCGTTCCATCTGCCCGGCGTCGGTCACATAGCCGGTCTTGACGACCATATAATGGTGGTCGGCGGCAAAACGGAAGGCCTTGTCAAACTGGTTTTCATAATGCGTCGCAGCGCCACCGGTTTCATGGTGGCCGATCAGACGAACGCCCTTCTTCTTGCCATAGGCAACCAGCATGTCGGCGTCGAAATCCTCGGTTGGCTGGGCGAAATCCATGTCATGGCCGTTGCCAAACCAGTCGCCATCCCAACCGACATTCCAGCCTTCGACGAGCACATGCGGAATGCCGTTGGCAGCAGCAAAATCGATATACCGCTTCACATTTTCACTGGTTGCGCCATGCCTGGGACCACGGGCCCAGCTCCACTCGCCCTTGATCATGTTCCACCACACACCGGCAAACTTGCCGGGCTTGAACCAGCTTATGTCGCCCAATTTGTTGGGTTCGTTGAGGTTTAGCATCAAATGGCTTTGATAAATGCCTGCGGCATCGTCCGCGATGATCAGCGTGCGCCATGGCGTATTCCATGCACCTGATTTCCGCACCTTGGCTTCCCCCGCACCCGGCGTCAGATTGGCGCGGAATGCCGTGCCTTCGGTGCGCGTCACCGCCATCCCCGAATAATCGACCAGCGCGGCTTCGTGCAGCGCGACATGGGTGCCGTCGGCAAGCTTGATCGTCGTGGGCGTTGCTGCCGTACTGACGGCGGACAGCGGCGTCTTGTTGTAGAGATACTCCTCGCGATTCCACAGGAATGCGGGCTTCCACCAGGCCGTTCCTTCCTGGGCGAAGGCAAATTCGGTCAGTTCATCGGCGATATTGGTGCTGGCCATATTGGGCTGGCCGGGGAATTCGTACCGGAAGCCCACGCCATCGTCATATATGCGGAAAGTCACGGAAAAAATCCGCGCCAGCGCGGTGGTTTCCTTCAGATGAACCTTCAGCTCGCGGTAGTTATTGCGGATATGTTCCCATTCGCCCCAGGGTTGCGTCCATGTCTGGTCAAAGTCGCGTACCTCTTGCCCCGAAATTGCCAGACGCCGGTCAATCTTCGGTGTGTCGGTGAGGAGAAAGCCGAGTTTGGACGGAGCGATGATGACCTTGCCGGACCGGCTAACCGAATAGGCCGCGCGGCCATCTCCATCGATGGTGAGGGCAACGCGCACCGATCCGTCGGGCGATGTGGCAGTCACCGGTGCAGTTTCGGCCAAAGCCGGGGTGGCAATCGTCGCCAGTCCCAGTGCAGCAGCCAATTTCGTCGCCTTCATGTCGTTCATCTCCCGATCAGAACCGCACCGTAGGGCGGCAATTCGCCGACGGTTGCGCCATTTACCGTTTCAATTTCGGTGCCGCCCGCGCCCGCCTCTGCGGGCCATTCCACCGATCGACCCGACAGGTTGAACAGGCAGAGAATGCTCTGGTCGCCCAGTGACCGTTCGAGCACCAGACATTTCTCGTCGGCCCGCAAAACCTTGCATGCCCCGATCCGCAGTTCAGGATGTGCATTGCGCAAGGCGATATATTTTCTGGTCAGATTGAGAAGCGACAGCCTGTCCTGTTCCTGTCGATCGACCGCCCGCGCAAGATTGGCGGTCCCGACCGGAAGCCACGGTTCAACCGGGGAGAAGCCGCCATGTTCACTCTGCACCGCCCATGGCATCGGCGTGCGTGTGCCATCCCGGCTCAAGGTCAGCGGCCAATTGGCGATCGCCTCCGGGTCCTGCAACCGGTCGAACGGAATATCGACCTGCGAAAGGCCCAGCTCCTCGCCCTGCCAGATTATCGCATTGCCGCGCAGGCACAGGAACAGAAGCATCGCCATGCGCGCATAGGCGTCATGCGCGTCCGCCGTGGCCCAGCGACTTATCCAGCGCGGCGCATCATGGTTCGAAAACGCCCAGCTCGGCCATCCGGTTCCTTCAACGGCAGGCCATTTTTCCAGCGCCTTGCGGACCAGCGCCGGCGTCAGCTTCTCCGCATAGAGAAAGTCGAAACCATAAGCGCTGTTGAAATGGGTGTCGCCCGCAGTGAAGGCCTTCATCTCGCGTTCGGGCTCTGCCCCGCCGACTTCGGCCACGGTGAAACGCCCCGGATACTGATCGGTCAGGTCGCGGATACGCTGGATGAACTGCGGTATATCGCGGTGTGACTGGTTGTGCACTTTCAGCTGAAAGTCGAAGGGCCGCGTCCGGATACCGGTGCCGCAAGGCGCGGGGGGGTTATCCCTCAACTCCGGATCGTGCATGGCAAAGTTGATCGCGTCGACCCGGAAGCCATCCACACCGCGGTCGAGCCAGAATTTGGCCACGCCGAGCAGCGCATCCTGAACGTCCGGGTTATGGACATTCATCTGCGGCTGCTCGCGCAGGAAATTGTGCATATAATATTGGCCGCGCCGCGCATCCCAGGTCCATGCCGGACCGCCAAAAACCGACTGCCAGTTATTGGGCGGCGAACCGTCGGGCTTTGGGTCGGCCCAGACATACCAGTCTGCCTTGGGATTATCGCGCGAAGCCCGGCTTTCGCCAAACCATGCGTGCTGATCCGAGCTGTGCGAATAGACCTGATCGATAATCACCTTCAGGCCGAGGTCATGGGCCCTGCCGACCAGATCGTCGAAATCGTCGAGCGTCCCGAAGATCGGGTCCACGCCACAATAATCGGCAACATCATAAC
Source organism: Sphingomonadaceae bacterium (assembly GCA_020847445.1). Lineage (GTDB taxonomy): Bacteria > Pseudomonadota > Alphaproteobacteria > Sphingomonadales > Sphingomonadaceae > Sphingorhabdus_B. The sequence continues at coordinate 12,327 of JADLBY010000156.1, forward strand.
CGAAATCGCGCATCGGCGAGGTGAAGAAGGGCGACAACCAGATCGCGTCGACGCCCAGCGATGCAACATAATCGAGCCGCTGCGTGATGCCCGGCAAGTCCCCCACCCCATCGCCGTTGCTGTCGACGAAGCTGCGCGGATAAATCTGGTAAATCACGGCCCCGCGCCACCATTCGACACGGACCGGAGAGGAAATTTCAATCTTCTGCATATTGTTCATTTGACGAGGCAAATCGCATAATCGAGCGGCGCAAGTTCGACGGCGACAGAGCCCGGCGCGCGAACGCTTGCGGGGCAGTTGCCCAGTAGCGTTTCGAAACCGGTCGCCTTGCTGTCCACCTCCACATTCGCCTTCAGTTCCCGGGCGGAAGTGTTGAAGACGACAAGCACTTCCTGACCCGACTGGTCATCGATGCGTGAGATAGCGAACAGACCGGGCTTTTCGTGATAGGTGCGGATAAGCTGGCGCCCGCGGCGCAGCGCGACATGGCCCTGCCGCACCCTGGCGAGCTTCTGGAATGCGCGATAGAGCGGGTGGTTCATGTCGAAATTGCTGTCTGCCGTGGTGGCGTCGGTGCCGAGCAGATCGTTATCGTTATAGACCGCTGTTTTCGACGGAAACATGTCCTCGCGCGCATCCTGATCCACGCCGTCACCGACAAAGCCCTGCTCGTCGCCGGAATAGAGCACCGGCACGCCACGCAGCGTAAGCAACAATGCATGTGCAAGTTCGGTGCGCTTCAGCAATTCCGCCTCATCTGCCTGCGGAAAGGCCTTGCGCGCATAATGGGCAAAACGGCCGAAATCATGGTTGCCTGTGAAAGTCGGCAACTGGAGGGCGGTCTTTTCGTCGCCATAGAAAGGGTCGGCCGAAAACAGCTTTTCGAGCCAGTCCGGCCCCTTGGCGCCACCCGCCACATCGCGCACGGCGGAAAAGAAGGGGAAATCGATGCTCGACGGCAGCTTGGCGACACGCGTGCCCCGCGCGGTGATCGTCGGGTCCATATCGCCGGTCGCATATTCACCGAAGATATGGAAATTGGGGATGCCGCGCTTCTTTGCGCGTTCCAGCATCGCGGGCGTGAAGGCGTGCCAGAATTCGGGGTTCACATGCTTGGCGGTATCGATGCGAAAACCGTCGACCCCATATCTGTCGATCCAGTCGCCATAGATATCGATAAAGCCCTCGATGACGCGGGGGTTCTCCGTCATCAGATCGTCCAGCCCGACGAAATCGCCCATTGCAGAGCTTTCGCCAGAGAAGGTCGAATTGCCGCGATTATGGTAATAAATCGGGTCGTTGAGCCAGGCAGGCACCTTGATGTTGCGTTCGTGCGGCGCGATTTTCACCGTATAGGCAAAGTTCGGATCGGTCAGTTTCGCAAAATTTTCCGCACTGCCCACTGCATCGCCCGCAAACCCATCATTGATCGGCGCGCCATCCGAAGCGCGGCGCGAATAGGGATAATCGGCACGGCTGCGATAGGCGCAATCATAACCCTTGCACTCTGCCATTTCGATCACGTCGGCGGTGTGGTTGATGAGGATGTCCATATAGACCTTCATCCCGCGCGCATGCGCCGCATCGACCAGCGCCTTGAAATCGGCATTGGTCCCCAAATGCGGGTCGACCTGCGTGAAATCGGTCACCCAATAACCGTGATATCCGGCGCTTTCGTTGCCCTTCGGCCCTTGCACCACCTTGTTCTTGAAGACCGGTGACAACCATATCGCGGTCGCACCCAGCGACTGGATGTAATCGAGCCGCTGCTTGAGCCCCTTGAGATCGCCGCCATGGAAGAAACCCTTGCCAGCCGGATCGAAACCGGTGGCCAGGCGGTCGCCTTCCACCCCGCCCTTGTCGTTCTTTGGATCACCATTTTCAAAGCGGTCGGGCAGCAGGAAATAGACGATTTCATCCTCTGGCGGGCGCTGACGGAATTCCTCTGCGGTCGCGGGTGCACTACCGGCGAGGGCAAGCGCGATGATCGAGGCGGAAAAACTCATGCTTCGGCTCCTGCAGCACAATATTGCGCGATGAAATC